>NZ_MELG01000112.1:4040-28293 GCF_001767535.1 Acinetobacter sp. GWC1_38_13
CAAACTTGGCTGCTGTTTTGAAATTTTCTCTGCATTTGATTTTTCTTTAATTTGGAAAATAGCCAACATCCTCAATGCTGTCATAGCGGCTAAGGAAATCAGTGCAGTTTGCCAACCATAAAGCTCATACAGCCATAAAGTTGCTGCTCCACCCACCATACTACCGAGCGCAACGCCGATGCTTTGTGCCATGCTTCCTAAGCGATATTCAGACTCTGAAAAGGTTTCGACGGTATAGCCATCAATTGCGATATCTTGAGTTGCAGCAAAAGTTGAAATCCATAAACCGACAATAACAAATACACCAAGACCGTAATCGAATTGGGTAAGTGCCAAAGCAACGACCCCCAACACCAAAGCTATTTGCGTAAACAAAAGCCAAGTTTTACGTTTACCGAGTTTTTTGAAATAAAAACGATCAATTAGTGGTGCCCAAAAAAACTTGAATGCCCAAGGAATATAGAGCAGCGACAACATGCCAATCCAACGTAAATCTACGCCTTGATGACGCAGAATCGCAGGTAAGGCCACATTATAAAAATAAAGTGGTAAGGCATGCGCGAGATATAAAACCACCACGAGACTCAGGCTCAAGGCTGAGACTTTCTGAATATTTAATGAATTTTGATTCATAAATACCTCTGCAAAGCCCATTGTGTGGCTTCAGCTTTATCTACGCTCACAAAATATGGAACATGCCAAGCTTTGTGCAGAGCTGGTGTATCCAATCGAATACGATCATCTTCATCTTGAGCAATACGAGCAAAACCCAAGCAATATTGGTAAAAATCTTGTTTATATTGCTTATACCATTTGCCTTGGATTGCTCTATATTCTTCAGGAAATTCAGTATTCACATTGGTTTGCATGATCAACACGAAATTTTGCTTATGTTCGAAATAGTGCTGAATCCGTGCTAACCATTGTTCAAATTCTGCAACAGAGACATTCGCCGCAAAGCGCATGTCTAAGATATGCATTTCATTGATATATAAGCTCATGTAACACTCAGGAGTTTGGCTGGCTGATTAGCTAGCTGTTGTTGTGATGTTTGGTAATAATCCCCAAACTTGTTATAGAAAGTTTCTCTGAAGCAGTAGTACAACATCGCTGTTTTTTCGGGCATCGGTATTAAACGTTGGCTTTCATAACAAAGCTCTGCCACCACTGCTGCATATGGTTTAACGGTATGATCTGGCTCACCCACAATTTTTTTAGCTTTTGAATGTTCAAAAATGTAAAAACTGAGTAAACGAATGGTTGGGCGCAAGAAGCCTTTGCCAAACACGGATTTGTCACCAAACAGGAGATGCCAACCGAGATCATTGTCATCACCATCGTAATAACGACCTAAACGATCTCGTTTACCTTCATAAATTTCGGTATAGCCCACATCTTTGCCATCAATTCCAACGATTAATAAACGGTGATGGTCATCTGCTAACATTTTGTCGAAGTAAACTTGTAACTCTAGTTCCGATTTATTTAACTGCCACTGAGGAATTACATGTGGCTCATGCATCCATTGATGTAATAAAGGGATATCCTGAGGATATTGCACTTGGCGTAAGTAGTACTGTGTACCATCTTCAAAGTATTCAAAATAATCTGGTAATTGCTGAGAGATTGTTTTCATATCGAACCTATAAAATGATGATTAAAATTAGCCCGCTTTTGCTTGGCGAGGTTGTTCTGCCCATGTTTTCAATGTTTCTGGGCTAACTGGATTTGCAATAGGATCAAGGAAGACAGGAACAGGACGTTCTGCTTCATCGTTATAACTTGTGGTAAATAGACGTACACGGTTTAGACAAATTTTGGTGTAACTTGGACGCAGCATGGCGAATTTATCAGCACGTTCAGCCAATTCTGGATGTCTTTGGTTAAACTCAACAATCGTGTTGGAAATGGTCTGCCAAAAATCAAGCTCAGAATATTCAGGATAGTCTTGCAAGAACACATTACAGATATAGCGGTAATGCACCATGAACAGACCTGTGAAAATAAAATGGCTTAGATCAGTCGCTTCATGACGGAGTAATAAGTCTGATTCAGATGGTAATTGAGTTAACTCAGGAAAATCCTCATCCACTAAATTGATGTCGTCAATGAAGTCTTTTAATACCATGGCTTTCGGCACACCATTTTCATGTACCAACATCGTGTTTTCACCGTGTGGTGAAAATGCCAAACCATAGCGATACAAGCAAAGTAACAATGGACTCATGCACACTTGAGCAAATTGAGCTAACCAAGCTAAAGGACTTAATCCTGATGCTTTGATCAGCACGCTCAGGATCGATTGACCAGAAATATCACGATGTAATAAAGCTGCTTGCGAGAGAACTTGTTGTGATGAATCAACATAACGATCAACACTTTCACGCCACAAACAACCGAACAGTTCTTTAAATTGGTATGGTGCGCCGTCAATGCGGTCAAAACATGGCTGGTGAATGGTTAAAGTTGCAACCTCACCCAAGAAAATCACACCTGTATTTTGTAAGTCTTGATCTTGTTGATGAATCTGTTTTAACCATGCGGTCACTGCTGGAGCAGCAAGATTACGTTTTGAGGGTAATCCACGATAAACAGCAGTATTAAAAATACTGACTGGCAGTTTAATGTAATGACGTTGTAGATTTGATGTATTACATAATGTGCGAATGGACTGCATTGGCACATAACTATCTTGACTGATATTCAGTTCAATAATTTTCTGATCCACAATCTCATTGGCATAAGTCGGAACAAGCCATTGATGCCATTGCCAAGCATGTACGGGAATCAAAAAGTAATTTTGAGGATCTAGGTTTTTTTCTTGGAGAATATTGATGAACTGCTGTAGTTCATTGGCATCAAATTCATGTTGATATAAACCGCAGGCACTCCAATCTTCAGTACTTCGATACTCTGCTAAATCACGATGAACGGCTAACCACAACACTTTAACTTCAGGTGAAAGCTCTGGTGCAGCGCTTAAATAATCATCATAACCAAAACCCATACGCCCTTTACTCATGATGAGCCAAGGATGACCACGTAGCATGCCTTCAACTTTGTAATGTGGCTCTGTCAAAACCGCTATACTTGGCAAACGTGTTTCATTGAACAAATGTGCTTCTGCCAGCCAAGTATTATTCATTTCTTTGATCAAATACGCTTTGGTAAATGGCTTAACATTAGAACTGTCAGACATTGCGACAATGAACTCATGTAAGTTCCAAGCAGGTTGATCATTTTCCTGACTATGAGTCACATCACGTACCGAAGCTTCCTGAATATTCCAGTGTCCGAGTAGATATTGATTTCCTTGAAACTCATACTGACGATTGCCTAAATCTAAACGATAACGACCTGCTGACAATGATTTAACTTCAATAATTTCTTCGTATAGAAACTCTGCAATCGCCATTTCAATAAGACGTTGTCCTGCGGCACGCCATTGCTGCTGATTAATTTTTAAAGTTGCAAAGTTCATATCAGTTTCTCATATGTTGAATGTACAGAAGCAGTTTGTGTACGTGTGTTTGCACCACGACGATTAGGATGCGCCGTCATCACGTTCTGTTCTGTTTTCTTGAAAATTGAATGGTTTTTATTGGGAGAATTTTCGCAAAGGCACTCGTTTGATTGTGCTTTGTCATCTGCCATACAAATTTTTGGATTTTGAGAGAGATTAAAGTGTTGGAAGGTTTGCGCTTGATTGCCTAATTCATAAAGAGGCTCAGCAAGCAGTTGATTAATGATCGTTGCTGCACGATAAGCACCAAGACCTAAATCAGGCGTGCCGACACCATGACTATGCATTTCTTGATTTTGAACAAAGATATGGCCATTCAACCTGTGTACAACTCGATAGTCTTCTGTAATCTGCCAACGCTGTTTATGATCAAGTTCGATGTATGGCTTGAGTGACTGCATAAAACCAAAATCAGGTGTGAAATAACCCGTTGCGGCTACAAGAAAATCACAGTCGAGATGAAAAGACTGAGCTGTAGCACGATGTTCGAAATGCAATCGGATTTTTTGTGTATCCAATGCTTCTGCATCTTTCAAATCACATTGACTATGCAAATGTGTCTGTATGCTTTGGCCTGCAATGCTACGGTGATAAAGTCTTTGATAAATTTCCCGAATGGTTTTTGCACTAATCCCCTTGTATAACAAGGCTTGTTGCTTTAACTGCTGCTCTTTCTGCTGTGCAGACAAATCATAAAAATGTTGTGCATAATCAGGGCTAAAATGTTCTAAACCTAATGGCGCATACTCCATTGGGAAGAAACCTTGAGAACGGGTAAACCAATGCAAATCAAACTGATGATTGTCGGTATCTTGCTGTTCGTCAAACAAGTCGATAAACACTTCAGCTGCGGATTGCCCCGAACCTAGTACAACAACATCGCCATGTAAATCTGTATCTACATGCGTCATATACTGTGCTGAATGCAGACATTGTTGCGGACGGACTTTCTGAATCTTTGCCAAACATTCAGGCAAATATGGCACATTACCACTTCCAATCAATAAATGACGGCATAAATAACTTTGCTGAACACCATTTGATTCAACGACTACTTTAAAACCTATCGTTTGGGGTTCAATCCTCAAGACACGAGATTGGTATTCGATACAATCAAGTTGTTCTGCAACCCATTGGCAATAATGGTTATATTCACAGCGCGGAATATGTGGATGCTCTAGAAAGTAAAACTTATACAAACGTTGCTGATGACACAGATAATTTAAAAAGCTAAATGGACTGGTTGGATCAACCATTGAGACCAAATCAGCCATAAACGGTACTTGCAATACCGTATTAGGTAGTTGCATACCTGCATGCCAATCAAATTGTGCCTTTTGCTCAAAAAACACGTAGTTGAGTGAGCTTTTGTTTTGTAGCAAACTAGCAAGACTTAAATTAAAAGGTCCTAGACCAATTCCAATAAAATCAAGCATAACTGACATCCTTCTGTGAAATACGCAGTGGATTTGGCAGTTGCACGTAAACAGACTGATTTTCGACAGGCGCGATCAATTCGTCTAACTCATGCAAACGTGTCAGCAAGTTACCCTTATAAGGCAGAGTTGAATTGAACAGTAATCCTTGCAATAAGGTGCTATCAGGATATTGTTGTAATTGTTCTTCTAAAAATTCAATTAAATGCGCTAACAATTCATCTTCAGTGATATAGCCTGTCGCACCGATGGCATTAATAATCCCAAACAAAGTATTGCCGAAGAAATAATAACTAAAACGTTCATCAACAAAATCTTTCGGACCTACCGCAAAGGCTTTTTCTTTCAGTTCAGGTAGCGCTTGTAGAATTTCAGTCGCAAACTCTTCAATATAATAAAAACCTTGGTTATCACGTAGCCATAAAGTTTTTGGGAAATGATTTTCCAGTTCCAATAATACATTTTGTTGATGTGACTCAAATGCCATACCAAAACGATGATATAGATACATCAAGGGTTGCAAACTAACTTCGAGGAAACGAGTAAACCAATCTAAAGCAATCTCTGAAAAACCCCTCTCAGGATGAGCTTTTGAAATTTTGGAAAATAATGCGTTAAAACGATTTAAAGATTTGCTTGGATGATCCTGACACAAGGAAGCAATACAAGTGACTTGCTGTTGAGGATGGAAAGGCTGATCTCTAAAAATGCAGATACTTTCATTAATCACTTCATCATCAATTTTCAAGGCGATCCAAGCTGGGTCATTGACTGCCTTTAAACTTGGACATTTTTTTAGAATATTCTGACCAAACTCACTGTGCCACAGACGATGTGTTAATTCACCACGATGACATTCTTTGGCTAAATTCACTCGAATAGAATTGGTAATCATCACAGAAAGAGATGGCTTCACCATCCACGGAGCGTTGAAGCTTGCCAATGTACGAATGGATGTTGTTGGAGAGAATTGCCAGCCACGTAAACCTAAATCAATCAATTGCCCTGTTTGCTTCAATCGTTCAAACCAAGCTTTACCCTGTAAATAACGAGCTTGCCAAGGATGCAATGGGAGTAATTTATATTCGCTATGGGTTTTAACTAGATTGAGATCATTTTCAGATAAATACCACTGTAATGCCGTTTTTAATTGCGCTGAAATAGGTTCATCAGTCGCACTACCTTCCGCAATGTAATCTTGGTGCACTAGCCAATAATGAAGTTGTGTCTTGCCTTTGTGTTCAGGTGAAAACTTTAGCCAATCCTCATGCACAAAACCTGTTCTACTTTTCGGCGCTGGGTGCATGCTATGCCCCAAAATCAATGCCTGTTCAGTTTCAATAAAGCTTTGACCAGCTTTAACCAAGTCATCAAAATCAGCTTCACGTTGTATTAAAAACTGTTGCAATGCATCACGGCTTTGAATCCACTTCTCTACCAAAGAAGCAGCATCCAAAGGTAAAGACGATTCAGAAACTAGTTCTTCAAGTAACAACCCAACGATTGCAACTGGACTAAATGATTTTGGCTGACCTGAAATTACGATTTGAGGAAGATTAGCTAACCGATGTCTACCAACTCGGCTGACATAAGATAATGGGAAATCACATTGAGCATGAATAGAATTAATCGGAATAGATAACAGCGTCAAACCTTGGCTAAACGCTTGTTGTTGCGGACTTTGCTGTGTTTTATTAAGCAAGTGACCTTTGCCAGTTTCTTGCGTATATGCGTTGACGAAATGTTGTATCGCCAACCGATTGGCAAGTGATTGCATCTGTCGGTATCCTCTATAAAGAGAGAGTTAGTTTTTTTCGAATGTTTGAGCTCAAAACACTTCTCAAATACAGCAACGACTGCATATAAGATTAAAGTAATGATAATAATTATCATTTATAATAGCAATTATAATACTTCCTTTGAAATTAACAGCACAAAGCATTGATTAATATAGATTAAATAAAAAAATAGATGATTATTGATACAAAAGATAATAATTCTCATTATTATATATTCTAATGAAAATCTGAAATTTTATTGTTTTAGTAGATTGAAACATTAAAGCATAAGCAATAGATGTCAGATAAAGTCCCTAACTATCCAATAGATCAGAGAAAGTTGCATTTAATAACTTTGCTAGATCATTAGGATCTAAACCAATATCCAGCCCTCTTTTCCCACCACTGACATATATTTTATTAAATGTCTGCGCCGTCGCATCAATGACGGTTTTTAGACGTTTCTTCTGCCCTAATGGACTAATTCCACCAACTAAATAACCAGTCAAACGTTCAGCATCTTTAGGATTTGCCATTTGTAATTTCTTACATCCCACCGCTGCTGCAACTTTTTTTAAATTGAGTTGATGGTTTACAGGTAAGATCGCAATAAAATAATTTTTTTCATCTGTGACCATTAATGTTTTGAAGACTTCTTCTACACGTAAATTGAGTTTTTCAGCAGCTTCTAAACCAAAACTCTTCGCGTTAGCATCATGTTCATATTCATGAATCGAGAATGCTATTTTGTTTTTTTCCAATAACTTACATGCTGGTGTCATTTGATATCTGGGTTATTTCGATGATTCTTAAGTTTGATAAGTGTAGCATTTTAAAAAAAATATTTTCAATTTGCTTAGGCTATTTTGAATAGTGTTCTTGATAATTATTTTTCAAACCTTATATAAAGACTAAATGCAATTGAGAAAGGCGCAAAAACTTCATGAGTTATAAACATAATAATCTGATGGCGATGCGTCAAAGCTACTGGGATGATGAATCTTCTTCTACCGTTCAAGCTGAAAAGCAATTTCTCCGTGATACTTTGGTTGAAGAAGGTATTTTCGAGAATGCGACTTTAGACGACACCAAGTACTTTTTCTTCACATTACCCAGTATTATTATCGTGAAAGCTCATGCTTTAGGTTTTCATCATAGTATTGTCAAACGTATGTTGATTAAGCATATACATACAAACCGAGCAGCTCTAATGCGTAAATCAGCCCTTAAAATTCAGTTTAAAATTTAGTACGTATGTATAAATAGCTGACTTAAGCGATCTCCAATTTGCTTAGGCTATTTAGATATTGTTGACTTAAATCACAAATTTAGACTGATAATTCAAGCGATTGAACTATTTTAATACGTTCAAACGCTGTAATATCCACTACAATTTAACTCTCGGCTTTCCTCCCCCTCCGATTTCAGCATAGGATTTTTCTTTCATGTCAGATCAGAACGATAAGCTCAAGAATCTAAAAACCTCGTCTGTGGATCGTCGCTTATCTATTGCAAAAGCTTCTTTACTTGCTGGAACTCGTTGGGCAACTGCAAGTGCTACCTCTATGTTTTCTAGTGAGGAAGAAAAAGAGAAGAAACGTAAAAAAGCGATGGCTGATCAAGCCCATTATTTGGTCTCTGAAATTGGAAAATTAAAAGGTTCAATTGTTAAAATTGGACAAATGATGGCTTTATATGGTGAACATTTCTTACCAGAAGAAATCACTCAAGCACTCAATACGCTGAATAATCAAACTGTTGCTTTAGCATGGCCTGCAATCAAAGCTCACTTGCATGAGCAACTAGGTTCGAAACTCAATGATCTAACGATTGATCATGAGCCAATCGGTACTGCATCATTGGCACAAGTTCACCGTGCAATTCGTAAATCTGATGGTTTAGAAGTTGTATTGAAGATTCAATACCCTGGTGTTGCAGAAGCGATTGATTCTGACATGAATCTTTTCAAAAACATGCTGAAACTCACACGAATGGTTCCTCAAACACGTGAGTTCGACCAGTGGTTTGATGAAGTTCGTGAAATGATGCACCGTGAAGTGAATTATGACATTGAGGCAGCGACAACTCGACGTTTCGCAGAACGCTTGAAAGATGACCCGCGTTATATTGTTCCACAAATTGTTGATGAGTTCTGTGCTGACAAAGTTCTGTGTATGACATTTGAGCGTGGAGTACCTATCAACAGCCCTGTTATGCTTTCTTTACCTCAAGAGCGCCGGAATCAACTTGGTGAAGCTTCACTAGAAATTGCAGTACGTGAGCTGTTCGAATGGGGTGAGATGCAAACTGATCCTAATTTTGGTAATTACCTTGTCCGCTTAGGCAATGGTGATGATGTAAAGGATAAGATTGTATTGCTCGACTTTGGTGCAATTCGCCAATTTGATGACAATCTACTTTCTGTCGCACGTAATCTTATCCATGCAGGATATGATCATGACAAAACTGCTATGGTTAAAGCGATGACAGGTTATGAATTTTTTGATTCGATGCCTGAAAGTGTAAAACCAGGTATGGCGGATGTGTTTTTAATTGCGACCGAAGCTTTTAGTAATCCAAGCAATAATCCTGATATGCCTGCTGGTGTGATGGATGAACAAGATCGTTATGATTGGAAAAAAAGCCAACTACATAGTCGCGTAATGCAGCAAGCTGCTCAGTCTATGGCTTCTCGTTATTTCTCAGTCCCTCCTAAAGAATTTATGTTTATTAGCCGTAAATTCATTGGTGCTTATACTTTCATGACAGTGATCGAGGCGAAGACAAATGTTCGCAAAATGATTCGTCAATTTGCATAAACCAAATTAATTCAGTCATATTGACCAATCTGCTCAGTCAGTTTGGTCAATTTTTTTTTGCTATAATTTTCTTTCATTTTTTAAAATTATTTAAAAACATAAACTTATTTGTCTTTATCCACTTAATTAACCCTTTATCTTTCTAATATTGACACGTCAAAGAAGACATAGTTTTTTTAGCTTTAGCATGCGAGCATAAATTCACAATCATCCTCTAGGATAAAATCATGTCAAATATGATGAATAAGGCTCAAGGTCTCGGGCTATCATTGATCACTAAAATCGCAGGAAGCGAAGTGCTCGATCAACTCAAATTAAGAAAGTTTGTAGAAAAGTCTCTATACCAAGGTTCAAAAACTGGTTTTAAAGTTCTAACAAAAACTCAGAAAGCTTTTAAACCGCAACCAATTGACAAACAACGTTTACCAAATCAAGTTAATAAAAATCTATTTGATTTAGGATTGACTGAAGAGCAACAAATGACATCAGATGCTATGTCACAATTTGCTCAGGAAGTGCTTTACAATTTAGCACATGATGCAGATCACAATGCACAATTCCCCGAAGAACTTTGGCAGCATTTGGTTGATTTAGGCTTGAACTACTATGCATTACCTGAGGCTTTAGGTGGTGTTGCCGCAGAACAAAATATTGTCAGTAATATCCTAATTGCTGAAAACTTAGCTAAAGGTGATTTCAGTCTTACAGCTGGATTATTAAGCACATTCAGCGTGATCAATGCCATCACTCGTTGGGGATCAACACAAGTACAAAGTATGTATTTGCCTTGCTTTGCTGAAGACACAGATATTACAGCGACATTTGCATTTCAAGAAGCGACCCCTGCATTTAATCCATACCAATTAAAAACGAAAGCGACTGAACAAAATGGTCAGTTCTATATCACAGGTGAAAAGACTTTAGTCGTTTTAGGTGATACATCTGATGTATTCCTTGTCAGTGCAGAATATAACGGTCAACCTGATATTTTTGTCGTGCAATGTGATGAAAGTATTGCCATCAAATCAAATCCAGCGATGGGTCTAAAAGCTGCTGAAACTGCTACCTTACAGTTCAATCAAACTCCAGCTTTACGATTAGGTGATGCTGATTTCGATTACACAGCATTTGTAGATCTTGGGAACTTGATGTGGTGTGCGATGGCTGTAGGTACATGCGAGGCGATCAAAGCATACTGCATCAAATATGCAAATGAACGTACAGCTTTCGGTGAGCCTATTTCTCATCGCCAAAGTGTTGCCTTCATGATTGCTGATATGGCTATTGAAATTGATGCAATGCGCATGTTGGTACTTAATGCAGCGAGCTTAGCTGAAGCGGGTCAACCATTTCATCGTGAAGCTTACCTTGCAAGACTTTTGTGCGCTGAAAAATCTATGAAAATCGGTACGGATGGTGTACAGATCCTAGGTGGTCATGGTTTTACCAAAGAACACCCTGTTGAACGTTGGTATCGTGATTTGCGTGCTACTGCAATCTTACATTCTGGCTTACATGCTTAATTGATCATTCGAGGATATTACAATGAATTTACAAAATCCTAAAAAATTCAAAATGATGGTCGATCAGGCACATGAAGTTGCTTTGAATGTGTTGCGCCCAATTTCAAGAAAGTATGACAAAGCCGAACATGCCTATCCAAAAGAATTGGACATGTTGGCATCATTAATTGATGGCATGAATGAAGGTGGTGAAGGAATAAATGCAGGTGCTGCTGTTGGCAAACGTGGAGAAACTGAGTCAGGTAACAAAAACGGCAATAATATGTCGACTGCACTCGGTATTATAGAAATGTGCTATGGCGATACGGGTTTATTGTTAAGTATGCCCCGCCAAGGCTTGGGTAACTCTGCTATTGCGGCAGTAGCAAATGACGAGCAACTTGAACGTTTTAAAGGGACATGGGCTGCCATGGCAATTACTGAACCAGGTTGTGGTTCGGACTCAGCTGCTATTCGTACGACAGCAACTCAAGATGGTGATGAATACATCTTAAATGGCGAAAAAATCTTTGTCACTTCAGGTGATCGTGCAGATTCAGTTGTAGTTTGGGCAACACTCGATAAAAAGCTTGGTCGTGCAGCTATAAAATCCTTTGTTGTACCCAAAGGTACTCCAGGAATGAAAGTTGAACGTTTGGAGCACAAACTAGGAATTAAAGCATCTGATACTGCTGTCATTAGTTTCATTGACTGTCGTGTTCCAGCTGCAAACCTGTTAGGTAATCCTGAGATAGATGTTGCAAAGGGTTTTGCTGGAGTTATGGAAACCTTTGATAATACCCGACCTCTCGTTGCAGCAATGGCGATTGGTTGTGCCAAAGCATCACTCGAACGTATCAAAGAAATCTTCAAAGATCAGCTTGATCCAGACTATAAAACACCTTATTTACAAACCTCAAACTTAGCTGCGCAGATCTATCGGATGGAAGCTGAATGGGAAGCTGCTCGCCTGCTTATGGTTAAATCCACATGGATGGCAGACAACAAAAAACCAAACTCAAAAGAAGCTTCTATTGCCAAAGCTAAAGCTGGTCGTGTTGGTAATGAAATCACGCTCAAATGTGTAGAACTTGCTGCAAGTGTAGGTTATGGTGAAGATGAATTACTGGAAAAATGGGCACGTGACTCAAAAATTCTAGATATTTTTGAAGGTACTCAACAGATTCAGCAATTGATCATCGCACGTCGAGAATTGGGTAAATCATCGAGCGAATTGAAATAATTTGGCTTAATTCGAAAACTAATAAAAAGGACGTTAAATTAACGTCCTTTTTTAGAAATATGATTCTAGTTTATCTCATCGTCACAAACTCTTCCGCAGAAGTCGGATGAATTGCAACGGTATTATCAAAATCTCTTTTTGTTGCCCCCATTTTCAAAGCGACTGCAAACCCTTGTAGTATTTCATCCATGCCAAAACCTATACCATGGATACCCACAATTTTTTCCTCTTCACCAACACAAACCAATTTCATTTTGGTTGGCTGGCGATGCTGTGTAATTGCACTATACATAGCGGTAAAAGAAGAATTATAAACTTTTACTGACTGCTCTCCGTACTGCTCAATCGCTTCTTGTTCTGTAATACCAACAGTTCCTATCGGTGGATGACTAAACACCACTGTTGGGATATTTTCATAATCTAGATATTCATTTGGTTTATTGTTAAATAATCGTTCAGATAGTCTCCGACCTGCAGCAACAGCAACAGGTGTGAGTTCCATTTTCCCAGTAATATCACCAACAGCATAAATCCCTTTCTGAGTTGTATTTTGGAATTTATCAACTTCAATATAACCACGATCGTTCAACTGAACATTGGCTTTATCTAAATTTAGATTTGCTGTATGTGGCTCGCGTCCAGTCGCCCAAATTAGGCAATCGACTTTATGCACCCCACCATTTTCGAGATGTAAATTAACTGAACCATCGATATTTTTAGTCACTTTTTGGGGAATAGCTTGTGTATGAATTTTCACGCCATCAGCTTGCATTACCTCAACCAGAGTTTCACTTAAGAACTGATCAAATCTTCTCACAGGCAAATCTTTTCTAATGAACAATCCAACTTGTGAGCCTAATGCATTTAATACTCCTGCAAGCTCAACTGCAATATATCCTGAACCAATAACTGCTGTTGTTTTTGGTAAAGCACTGAGTTCAAAAAAGCCATTGGAATCAATTCCATATTCAACACCTTCAATTTTAGGCAATGATGGCTGTGTGCCTGTTGCAATCAATATATGATCAGCAGTGAAAATTTCACCGTTTACTTCAATTGTATTTTGATTTACAAATTGGGCAGCACCTTGTATCAAATCTACATTATTTTTACTTAGGCTATTTTGATATGACTGATGAATTCGATCTATATAGGCTTGTCTGTTTTTAACCAAAGTTTGCCAATTAAAAGATTCTATTTGGGCATTAAATCCATAATCTTCAGCATATTTATGGATTGATTCAGCGATATGTGCTGCATACCACATTACTTTCTTGGGTACACAACCGACATTTACGCATGTTCCACCAATTTCAGACCTTTCAATTAAGGCACATCTCATTCCATACATTGCCGCTCGATTGACTGAAGCAATACCACCACTCCCACCACCAATAGCAATATAATCATAATGTTTTGTCATATTTGCCTCTTAAATAATCAGAAATTCTTCTTAAAGTTAAATATCTAAATAGATATACAGCATAAAAAATATAAAGCCTTTGTTTTTAATGGTTTTAATACAAGAAAATAAAAAAAGCACCAATCATCTCTGATTGGTGCTTCTGCTTTGGGAGCAGCTTTTCAGCTTATTCCGTAGTTACAGTCTCTAAAGATGCTTGCTCAAGCGATTGATCAACAACACCAAACTTCTTGAAGATTTTCGCACGACGTTTAGGGTAAATGTTCGCTTTGTTTAAATCACCTTTGTAGTGTTCAACAACTCGTTTATCCATCATTTTAAACCATAGAGGTGGAATGAGTGCTGGTAATAGCATACTTGCATAACCACTTGGCAATTCTGGCGCTTCGTCGAAATGACGCAATGCTTGGAATGGACGTGTTGGATACGCGTGATGGTCTGAATGACGCTGTAATTGATACAAGAATAAGTTCGTTACGATATTATTGTTGTTCCAGCTATGCTCTGGCATAGTACGTTGATACTTACCATTTGCATCTTTTTGACGTTTCAAACCATAGTGTTCGATATAGTTAATCACTTCAAACAAACTAATTCCGTAGAATGCTTGAGTCGCTAAATAAGGAATCACGCCTTTGCCGAATATACCAACCATAGAACCATGGAAAGCTGCGCTCATTCCCCAACCTTGAAGCAACTCATTGTCTAATGACCAGAACTCTTTGCCTTTACGTTTTAAACGAGTCGTTTCGATCTCAATCGCAGATTTCAAAGAACCGAAAACTGTACGTGGCCAAAACTCATAGAACGTTTCGCCCATTTGAGAAGATGCTGGATCTTCAGGTGTCGCAGCACGTTTATGGTGACCATAAGGATGTTCAACGCGGAAATGGTTATAGCCAGTTGGTACAAGCGCTAAGTGCGATAAAATATGATCAAGACGATCATGCTTATGGCTAAGCTCATGCGCAGTATTGATTGCAATACCGTTGATCGCACCCATTGAGATACCAAGTAAAATTTTATCTAGGAAAGAAGTATCTTTACGACTAGTTAAATAACACGCATAAATGTTTGCAGCATATTGTAAAGGAATGAAAGTTTTAACAAGACGCGCATAGTATGGATCTTGTTCTAGTAATTTCACTTCCTCAGATGTTGGGTTATTTGCATCTTTCCCTACGATAGTATCAATTGCAGGAATCACAATATGAAGTAAGATAGGACCACCTAAGGCAAAGATCTTTTTCAGTGGGCGTGGTGCAAATTGGTAACCACCTAATATCCCAATACCAATTACTGGTAATGCAGGACTAATTGCCCATAAATAACGTTTACGATCCAACTCTAACTTTGATTTTGCTAGAGGCGCAAGTGGCTGCTCTACATTTACTGGCGCATTCATAATCATATCCATGTCTTTGTATATATATATTTTGATTGAAAATGATTGACATGACAGTAGCAAACGTCCAAAAAACCTATGTCAGCGTCTTTGGCATAATCCACCCTGTTTTTGTCCCTTAAACACATATTGAATTATTAACCCTGCTTCCTATAATCTAACTGAAATATAAAATTATTGTTCTTATGGATGCTTTAAGTAAAATTTTTGATGATATACATCTCAATCGAACCGAATATATCTACTTGAAAACACAAGGAGAATGGTCATTTTTATGTCATGAGCAACCTGCTCTTATCGTCCACATCGTTTTGGTTGGATCTGTTTATATTCAATTAAATTCACAAAATAGTTTAACTGCGAACGCAGGTGAAATTGTCATTATAACCTCTGGAAAGCAACATACTGGAGCTGATAATGCGGTCAGAAAGTTAGTTAATGCTTTAGATATTTCTAATTTGTTTGATGGACATAAAAATGAAGCCATCGAGTTTGGTACAGAATCAGTAGAAAAAAATCTGATTCTAACCGTCCGTTGTGAAATGGATACCATCATGGCTCGTCCGTTCATGCAAGCCTTGCCAGATGTCATTCATGTACAACATGGCGAAACAACTGCGCCTGAATGGCTACAAATCGGTTTGCATTTTCTAGCCCTTGAAACACAAAATATTCAAGCAGGTCGAGATATCATTATCGATCATCTTGTAAGTATTTTACTGATCAAATGTATTAGAGACCACATTCAAAATATTTCAACTAAACATGGCTGGCTGAGTGCACTTAATCATCCAGAACTGAGCTATGCTTTAGCATCAATTCATAATCAACCTGAATTAGCATGGACTGTTGAAAGCCTTGCGGAACAATGCTGTATGTCTCGCTCAAAGTTTGCAAGCCTGTTTCATGAGGTGATTGGAGAATCACCCCTTGCCTATCTACAGCAACACCGTATGAGACTCGCAAGCAAGTATTTACGTAAAAGTAACTACTCTATTCAACAAATTGCCAATATGGTGGGATACACGTCTGAAACAGCATTTAGCCAAGCTTTTAAACGTACATATGAATTATCACCCAAACCGTATCGCCAAAAATTTTTAGAAAGTTAAGATATAAAAAACAAAAAAGACACCTAAGTGTCTTTTTCGAATTCAATCAGATATAAATCAACGAACAATGCCGCGAGTTGATTTTTCTAATGAATCAATAAAGAGTTGTGCTTCAGGCGTATTTTCAAGAATTTCATCTCGAATTTGCGCAATCGCTTGTTCAGTCGTCAAACCTGATTTATAAATCAACTTATACGCTTCTCTTAAACCTTGTATCGTATTTCTTGACCACCCTTTACGACGCATACCTTCAATATTCATTCCGTATGCATGTGCAGGATTACCTGAAGCCATCACATAAGCAGGCACATCTTTAAGAATAAGCGCCGCACCACCAATCATGCTATACGAATCGATTCGGCAGAACTGATGAATACCAGCATTTCCACCTACGATCACATGATCACCTACATGTACGTGACCCGCTACGCCAACATTATTAGCAAAAATATTATGATTACCAATAACACAATCGTGGGCAATATGGGTATTTACCATTAATAAATTGTGGCTACCAATTTTGGTAAAACTTTGATCCTGAACAGTACCTCTGTGTAAGGTACAATGTTCACGAATAGCATTGTGATCGCCTATCTCTAACCATGTCTCTTCGCCTTGATATTTCAAATCTTGGCAAATTTCCCCGATACTCGAAAATTGGAAAATATCGTTATTTTTTCCAATTTTAGTAAATCCCCCGACCACAACATGCGAACGTAATTTTGTGCCTGCATCAATAGTTACATTTGGACCAATAATACAATACGGTCCAATTTGTACATCAGATGCAATTTCTGCAGATGCGTCAATAATTGCGGTTGGATGAATTAAATTTTGACTACTCATGTCTGCTCAATTTTCTGATGGGAAATAATAATCTCAGCCGTCGCGGCAATCTTACCGTCAACACTGGCACTACAATTGTACTTGTAAATGCCACGTTTTTGCATAACTAGCTCAGATTTTAAGATAAGCTGATCGCCTGCGACAACTTGTTTCTTAAATCTTATTTTCTCCGCACCTGCAAAAAGGAACAATGAACCTGCTTTGGGCTTCTGATTGGTTAAAACAAAACCTAAAATTCCAGACACTTGAGCAAGAGCCTCAATGATCAAAACACCAGGCATAATTGGGTATGTCGGGAAATGCCCTTGGAGAAACTCTTCATTAATAGATACGTTCTTATAGCCAACGATACTATTCTCAGTAACTTCCGTAACTCGATCAACTAATAAAAATGGGTAACGATGAGGTAAATATTCACGAATTGTAAGAATATCCATCGGTAATTCAGGCATAGTAAATGCTGGAGATGTTGACTCAGTCATAATAAATTATTTACGTAACTTAAGGGTTGATTCAAGGGACTCTAATTGAGCTTGCATATGATCAAGCCTTTTAGTGATTTGGGTCAATGGCACATCTGCTAATTGTCTTAAGCGTACAACCGTCCTTTTCCAATGGTTATTTTCAAAAAGACCAATTCCAGAAGAAAACGTTCCAGCTTCAGAAATATTTTTTGTGACCATTGACATTCCAGTCAATGTCACATTATCCGCAATATTTAAATGTCCCGCAACCGCACTTCCACCACCTATGATACAGTTTTTGCCAATTTTCACACTTCCTGCAATTGCACAATTCGCAGCTATCGCTGTGTTTTGACCAATTTGTACGTTATGGGCGATTTGCACAAGATTATCAATAATGACACCATCATCGAGAATAGTATTATCTAATGCGCCACGATCAATACAACAATTTGAACCGATTCGAACATCATTACCGATTAAAACCGAACCTAATTGAGCGATACGATGCCATTTACCTTGATATGGTGCAAAACCAAATCCCTCTGAACCAATCGTCGTATTAGCATGAATGCGTACACGATCTTTGAGTTTAGCTTCACCAGTGATGGTCACATGAGAGTCAATGAAGCAATCCTTTCCTATTTCCACATCATCATCTAGATGGACTTGGGATTGAATAACGGTATTACTTCCGACAACACAATTTTCTCCAATCACAACATAATGACCAATATAGGCATCATCAGCAATGATCGCAGAAGGATGAATTTGAGCAGTACTTTCGATTCCTCTTTGCACATTCTTTTTATCAAATACATGTGTGAGCATAGCGAAAGCTAAATAAGGATTTGAAACAACGATAAAGTTGTGTTTTGAGCTTAATTGTTCTTTTAATGCTTCAGTGACAATGTATGCTCCCGCCTGACTAGCCTGAGCTTGTGCTAAGTATTTTTCACCATTTACAAAGCAAATGTGATAATTCTGTGCGTGTTCTAAACTTGCTAAATTATGAATCTGAAAATCTTTTTGACCGATATACTCACCTTGTACAAGGTGAGCAATCTCTTCTAAACGATAACTACGTCTATTCATTGATTATTTCATTGCATTGACCTTTTGGATCATTTTATCAGTTAAATCATACTGAGCGTCAGAGGCAATCGTAGAATTTTTATTTAAAATAAAGTCTAAGTTATTCTCTTTTCTCAATTGTTCAGCAGCTTGCTTTACACGATTTTCAAAAGTTGTATTCATCGTTTGTAGAGATGACTGTACTTTAGTTTGTAAACTTTGTTGAGTTGTATTGAACTCATTAACTTTGGCTTGGTATTGAGCAGAAAGTTTTTGTAAATCAGCTTGATTCGCTGATTGAGCTTTCTGTTGAAGACCTTCTATTTCCTTACCCAACTGCTCTAGTTTAGTCGAAGTAGGTTTTACCGATTGACCTAAACTCGCATTTTGCTGCTTTAGATATGTACTACTTTCAACGACTTTAGCTAAGTCTATAACCGCAATACCACCTGCATTTGCTGTAACCGTTAAACCTAAAGCAACCATCAATATTGATAATCTTTTCATTATTTCTTACTTCCTTTTCTATATTCTTAGGGTAAAGTCGTACTTAGAAAGTACGACCGATTTCAAATTGAATAGATTTTGTATCATCGCCTTTCTTATCATTAAGCGGAAATGCATAACTGAGAGATAAAGGACCGATCATCGTAATCCAAGTAAAACCAACACCAACACTGTAACGCATGTTGCCAAAATCAAACTTATAGTTATCTTTACAATATTGTTTGATATCAACACTATTACCATCAACTAAAAGATCGCCTTTAGGCACATCACATTGTGTATCGAAGACTTGTGCACCCTCAGCAAACACTACAGGTCTTACTTGACGAGTCCAATCACCTTTGAATGGCAAAGGTATCGCAAGTTCAGTACCAAATTGTACTAGGGCGTTACCACCAACTTCTTCCGGATTCGGGTCATTTTTTCCTGTTTCTTGGAAAATGACACTCGGATATTTTGGACCTAAAGTACTGTTTTCATAACCACGTACAGAGCCATAACCACCTGCATAGAAGTTTTTGTAGAACGGCAAGTCATTACCATAGCCCAACTTACCATAGCCACGTAGTACAAAATTATTACCTAATGGCATAAATGCTTGCGCATCATAAGTCACTTTTTGGTATTCAACATCACTGCCTGGTAAACCAACTTCTAAACCAACTCGATGTGACATACCCGAAGTTGGGAAAATCGGACGATTCAGTGTATTGTAAGACCAACCCAAATTAAGCATATAGGTTAAGAATTCGCCTTCAAATGCACTTTCGTAGTCTTCGTAACCACCCTCACATATAGGTAAACCGGTTACAGGATCAGTTTTAACTTTCCCATCCTGATCTTCTTCAAATTTACCACTTGGACACCAAGTAGACTTACCCGTAGCTTTACCACCATTCGCTAATAAATAGTCACGAATATAAGTTGAAACACTTGGCCCCGTTCTAACTTTGGTCTTATCAACACCCAAAGAAGCACTTAAGCTTTGATTTTCATCGATAGGATAACCAAAGCTTAAACTACCGCCATAACTGTCAGTTACATAGTTATTAACGTTATAATCTTCATTTAACTTGGTTTTACGATAGTAAACATTGTAACCACGGCTTACACCATCAATTGTAAAGTATGGGTCAGTTACGCTGAGGTTGTAGTAATCTTGAGTTTCAGAACGAGATAAATCAACAGATACTCGATTTCCTGTACCCATAAAGTTAGTTTGGCTCAGACCCGCTTGGAATGTAATACCACCATTCTGAGAATAACCCACAGCAAGAGTTGTTGTACCTGAATGTTGTTCTTCAACATTCACATTTAAATCAACTTGGTCAGGAGAATTTGGAACACGAACTGGTTTGACATCTACAGTTTTGAAGAAACCTGTACGTTCTAAACGAACTTTAGAGAGATCAATTTTCTCGTTACTCGCCAACGCACCTTCCATTTGGCGCATTTCACGACGTAAAACTTCATCAGCTGTTTTACTATTACCAGTAAAATTGATACGACGAACTGTAACTTGCTGGCCTGGATTGATATAGTAATTTAAATTAACAATACCAGTCTGATTATTAATCTCAGGAACTACGTTTACTTCAGCGTAGTAATAACCAGCATTACCATACTTGCGAAGCAATAATTGTTTTACAGCATTCACTTTTTCTTGTGAATAAGTTTCACCATCTTTATAAAGCTTTAATGCCTGTAATTCTTCTGGCTTATATAAAGCATCGCCTAGGAATTTTGTTTCGCCGAATTTAAACTGGCTACCCTCATCAACTGATACTTCGATAAAGATATTCTTTTTATCTTCACTGATATTCAATTGAGAGTTAATAATATTAAAGTTGATATAACCTTTATTTAAATATAAAGCACGTAAAGCCTCTAAGCTCGCAGCCATTTTCTCACGTGCATAACGGTCATTACGTGTAACGACAGATGCCCAACCACTTTCTTTAACAGCGAAAGCCTGTTTAATATCACTGTCACTAAATACCGTATTACCAATAATATTGATATCAAAAACTTTTGCTGGAGTACCTTCGTTGAAATTCAATTTTAATTCAACGCGGTTATTCGGTCGAGCAACAGTTTCTACCGTTACATCAGCATCATAACGACCTTGTTGTGTATATTGCTGCTCAAGTTCTGTTTCAATAATTTGCAAAGCAGATTTTTTGAAAACTTCGCCCTCAGCAATTCCCATCTTTTTCAAACCTTGTTCCAAGGCTTCTTTCGGAATAAGTTTATTGCCTTTAAATTCCAATTTTGAAATTACAGGGCGTTCAATCACTTTGAAAACAAGGACATTATTTTCTTTAAATGCCTTAATATCATCAAAAAGACCCGAAGCATAAAGAGTACGAATCGATTCGGCAATCATTGGATCGCTGACTCTGTCGCCACTATTTACTGGTAACATCGAATAGATACTCGCAGGTGTTAAACGCACAAGGCCATCAATTCGTATATCTTGTGCAAGAAACTCATCTGCTGCGTATACTTGTTGTACCGCTGCCATCGCACTAACCAGTGCCAAAGGCATTAATAAATGTGTGTGACGCATGCCCATATATTTTCCAGTAAGTTAAATTCCATTTGCGCTTATAAGCGCATGAAGTCGTTAAATAAAGCCAAAAGCATCATGCTACCGAGCAGTACCATACCAACTTTTAGACCAAATATCTGTATTTGTTCAGAAACAGGTTTACCACGAATTGCTTCGATAAAGTAATAAACTAAATGACCACCATCGAGCATAGGAATAGGCAATAGATTTAAAATACCCAAACTTACACTCATCAATGCCATAAAGGATATAAATGTTTGCCATCCCATTTCAGCACTCTGACCCGCAACTTTTGCAATCGTAATTGGACCAGATAAATTATCCAAACCAATTAAACCACGCACCATTTTAACAATTGAGTTAAAAATCATATTAGAGAGCTGAACAGTTTTATCAACTGCAACACCTAAAGCTTCTAGTGGTGAATATTGAATTGTTTGCTTGTATTCATTCGGGATTGTGATCTTACCCACATCACTTTTCACACCAAGCACGCCCGATACATTCCCCATATTATCGCGCTGACCTTGAGGCATAACCTGTAAGTTAACAATTTGACCTTTACGATCAACAGCAATATTGAGTAATTTTTCAGGAGATTTTTGCACTACATCAACGACATCGAACCAATCTTTCATGGCGACACCATTGATCGAAACTATACGATCACCAACTTTCATGCCTTGACGAATCGCTGCACCATCTTCACTTAGCTCTTTAACAGTTGCAGGAATCACTGGACGGTATGGAAGAAAGCCTAAAACATCCAATGGTGATTGGCTCTGATCCTTTAAAAAATCTTTAATCGGTAAACTAAATTGCTTCTCAGTACCACTGCGATCAACAACAACTGAAACTTGTCCAGTTTCGCCAACTCTATCAACAAGCGTATAGTTTAATTTTTCCCATGTCGGCGTTGTTTGCCCATCCACCTCTATGATTTTATCACCAACTTTCAAATCAACTTGAGCAGCTGGTGTGTTTGGCATAATTTTACCAATACGCGTGTTAAGCTGTTCTTGAGCAGGTAAAAATAGAATCCAAAATAGGAAAATAGCAAAGATCAAATTGATTAAAGGACCTGCTGCAACAATAGCTATACGCTTCCAAGGAGACTGACGATTAAAAGCATACGGCAAATCTTCAGCAGCAACATTTCCCTCTCGTTCATCTAGCATTTTTACGTAGCCACCAAGTGGTAATGCTGACAATTGATATTGAATACCTGATTTTTTAGACTGCCATTTTAATAAAGTAGGACCAAAACCAATTGAATATACTAGAACTTTTACGCCGAGTTTACGTGCCACCCAATAATGACCAAATTCATGAATCGCAATTAATGGACCAAGCAACAAAATCGCTGCAACAATCATAAACAGTGCATTCATACGATTTAGCCTCCTATATCCACAATGTGTTTTTCAGCAATTTGTCTTGCGATCATATCAGTATGCAAAATGATGTCTATATTTTCTGCTTTAGCATTTTGTACATTTTGCAAAGCATAATCGACAACTTGTGGTATTTGTGTGAAACCTATCTGCTGTTTTAAAAATGCTGCAACTGCAACTTCATTTGCAGCATTGAGCACAGTTGGTGCCAACCCACCAGCACGCATTGCTTGACGAGCAAGATCTAATGCTGGAAAACGAATAGTGTCAGGAGATTGGAAATTTAAGTGAGCTACATCAAATAGGTTTAATGCAGGAACATCTGTTTTTAAACGTTTTGGCCAAGCCAACGCATGTGCAATTGGAGTACACATGTCAGGATTTCCCATTTGTGCCAAAGTTGAACCATCCACATATTGCACCATTGAATGAATGATACTTTGTGGATGAACTACGACTGTAACAAAATGTTCTGAAATTGAAAACAAATGACAAGCCTCGATAAGCTCAAGACCTTTATTCATTAAAGTGGCAGAATCGACTGAGATTTTTTGTCCCATTGACCAATTCGGATGTTTACAAGCTTGTTGAGGTGTCACATCTTTTAATTGATCAAGGGTATGATTTAAAAAAGGTCCACCTGAAGCCGTTAATAAGATTTGAGAAACACCTAACTGAGGCTGTCCTGTTCTTTCTGCATCCAGATAATCATGCGGTAAAGACTGGAAAATCGCATTATGCTCAGAATCAACAGGTAATAATAATGCACCATGCTGACGTGCAGCCTGCATCATAATATCACCTGACATCACTAATGCTTCTTTGTTTGCTAGGAGTACTCTTTTGCCAGCTTTTACAGCCGCCAAAGTAGGAAGTAATCCTGCAGCACCCACAATTGCTGCCATGACAATATCAACATCGTTATGTTCAGCGATTGCAATCAAGCCAGATTGATCAGTGAGTATCTCTATATTTATTAAATTTTCTTGATTAAAAAGTTGTTTTAACTCAAGTGCTTTTTCATTAGGCACAACAACAACTTTTGGACGATGTTGCTTACATATTTTTAAAAGTTCATCTAAACGACTATATGCAGAGACTGCAAACACATTGTATTGGTCTGGATGCTGCTCCAATACTTTTAATGTACTTTGA
>NZ_MELG01000112.1:28318-65807 GCF_001767535.1 Acinetobacter sp. GWC1_38_13
AAGAATCAATTCGGTCAAGTACACCACCATGTCCAGGCAAAACGCGACCAGAATCTTTGATTCCAGCACGGCGTTTAATCATTGACTCAAACAAGTCACCTAGAACAGATGCAAAGACTGTGATGATTGATAGAACTAGAAATAAGATAAGTTGAATAGCAGTTAAATTTAAATATGAATATTGTACAACCAACATAATAATTACTGTCGTCGCAATACCACCATATAATCCTTCAACTGATTTATTCGGGCTAACTGTTGGAGCAAGTTTTTTCTTACCAAACTTACGACCGACAAAATATGCACCACTATCCGCCCCCCAAACAAGGAGGAACAAATACATTAACCACCATGGTGAACTATGCCAAACTGAATATAATGCAGTGACCGCAGCAGAAATTAGGATAAAACCTATGGCATACAAAGATACGTTATACCAGTTATCTGATTCTGGGAAGTTTTTGACCCAGTAAATACTACCTAGCCAAGATAAAATAGACGCAGCCCACAGCAATAAAGCAACATCATCAAAAAACAACGCAAGAGTTGAAACTGCTGCTACGCATCCACCATAAATCCAAGCTTTAGGCTTTGAAACCAGTGCTTCGCCATGAGGCATAAGTTTAAACCACTCATATCCAGCCACCCCCGCAGCTAAGATCATAAGAATAAACATTGGATAATGTGATTGCGTTGCAAACATGCAACTTAAAACAACAGCAACTAATACCAATGCGGTTATAATCCGCTCTAACATTATTAATTCTCTATTTTCGCTTGTTGAATCTGTTCAGATGTTTTACCAAAACGTCTTTCTCGCCCTGAAAATACATCAAAAGCGTGGTCTAATTCTTTTACTGTAAACTCAGGCCATAATGTATCTGTAAAATACAATTCTGCATATGCCGCTTGCCAAAGTAAGAAGTTAGATAAACGATAATCTCCACCTGTACGTATTAATAAATCTACGGCAGGTAAGTCATTTAGACTGACATATTTATCGAATAAATCAACATTTATCTGATCTACTTGAACTTTTCCATCTACAACATCTTGAACGATACACTTGGCTGCATGCGCCATATCCCACATTCCGCCATAACTAATTGCAATCGTTAAAGTCATAGAATTGAAAGATGCCGTTTTTTGTTCTGCATATAACATTAAATCTTTTAATTCATTTGATAATTTAGAACGATCACCAATGAAACGTAATGCTATATTGAATTTTTCCATTCGAGGTAGTTGTTCTTGAATTGTGTCTTCTAACAATTTCATTAACAAATCAACTTCGAACTGAGGTCTATTCCAATTTTCACTTGAAAATGCAAAAACAGTTAAAGCTTGAACACCAACTCTTTTACAATGTTCAACGATCGGATCAAGGACATTCTTACCTTCACGATGCCCATCACCTTTTTGCAATTTATTTTTTTTTGCAAAACGATTGTTGCCATCCATAATGATGGCAACATGTTTTGGAAGAAGCGGTTCTTCTTGTAAGGTCATAAAAATTAGACCTTCATTAATTCTGCTTCTTTTGCAGCTAGACGTTTATCTACTTCTGCAACATATTTATCTGTGATCTTTTGAATATCTTCACCAGCACGGCGTTCATCATCTTCAGAAATTTCTTTTTCTTTCAATAATGCTTTGATATCACCTAAAACATCACGACGAATGTTTCGAATAGCAACTTTTGCATTTTCAGCTTCATTACGAGCAACTTTTTGCATGTCACGACGAGTTTCTTCAGTCAACGCAGGTAAAGGCACACGAATTGAATCAGCTGTAATTGGGTTTAAACCCAAATCACTTTCACGAATTGCTTTATCAATTGCAGAAACCATTGTACGTTCAAATGGCTGAACAATAAGCGTACGAGAATCTTCAACACCTACGTTAGCAACTTGATTCAAAGGAACGTCAGAACCATAGTAAGGAACCATCACACCATTTAAAATTGATGGGTGAGCACGTCCAGTACGAACTTTAGCAAAACCTTGTTCTAAAGAATCAAGTGTTTTCTGCATGCGCTGTTCGCTATCTTTTTTGAGATCGTTAATCATATGATCTTCCTTACTTATTCATTAGGTATTACAAAATATTTAAACATTAGTATAAAGAGCTTTCGGTCTCACGTACATTAGTTCGTAACGTGAGTACCCTCTTTTTCGCCCATTACTACAGAAAGCAATGCACCAGATTTGTTCATATCAAAAACTTGCAATGGAACATTATGGTCACGACACAAGCAAATCGCAGTTAAGTCCATTACACCAAGTTTTTCATCAAGTACTTGATCAAAAGTTAAGTTATCGTACTTCACAGCATCGTCATATTTGCTTGGATCTTTGTTATAGACACCGTCAACTTTCGTCGCTTTCAAAATAAGGTTTGCCTCAATCTCGATACCACGCAAACAAGCCGCAGTATCAGTTGTAAAGAACGGATTTCCCGTTCCTGCTACAAACACACAAACTTCACCTTGGCTTAAATGACGAATCGCATCACGACTTGAATAAGATTCAACAACTGTTCCGATCGGAAGAGCAGACATTAAACGTGTTTTAATGTTGCGACGCACTAATGCATCACGCATTGCTAAACCATTCATAACTGTAGCCAGCATCCCCATTTGGTCACCAGTTACACGCCCAACCAAACCGTCTTTTTGTAACTGACTTCCACGATATAAGTTACCGCCACCAACTACAATTCCGACTTGTACTCCTAAACCAACCAAGTGAGCAATCGAAAGCGACATTTGATCAAGGACTTGGGCATCAATACCCATATCTTTATTACCCGCTAAAGCTTCACCAGAAAGCTTTAACAAAATACGTGCATAACGTGGATTTTTAGAAGCTGACATACTTTTACTCCAAACCGACCAATCTCATAAATTCTTTTTTCGCATTTAATATTAAGCAGACTTAATCTGAATTAACTTTGCAAATAAATCATATTCATCCGCATCAGTAATTTCGACTTCAAGCAGATCACCTGCTTTAATCACACTTTTATCAATATCTTCTACAAAAACATTACCGTCAATTTCAGGTGCATCCGCGTAAGAACGCGCTACCGCTACTGGAAATTCATCTTCCAAGCTATCTACAAGCACAGTCATCTTTTGACCGATACGCTTTTGTAGTTTTGCAGCAGAAATTTCCTGTTGGACTTCCATAAAACGTTCATAACGTTCTTGCTTAATTTCTTCAGGTACGTGATCAGGAAGATCATTTGCCGTTGCACCCTCTACAGGTGAATAAGTAAAGCAACCTACGCGATCCAACTGAGCTTCTTTTAACCAATCAAGTAATATTTGGAAGTCTTCTTCTGTTTCGCCAGGGAAACCAACCACGAAGGTAGAACGAATCACCAATTCAGGGCATTTTTCACGCCACAACTTCAAACGCTCTAACGTATTTTCACTATGAGCTGGTCGCTTCATCAATTTTAAGATGCGCGGACTGGCATGCTGAAAAGGAATATCTAAATATGGCAGGATTTTCCCTTGAGCCATTAGATCGATTACTGCATCAACATGTGGATATGGGTAGACATAATGTAGGCGTACCCAAATACCAAGTTGCCCTAACGCTTCGCACATGTCGTAAAACTTGGTTTTAACAGGCTGACCATTCCAAAAATCTAATTTGTATTTGGTGTCCACACCATAAGCTGAAGTATCTTGAGAAATCACGAGAACTTCTTTAACACCAGCGCGCTTTAATGCTGCTGCTTCATCTAATACACTGCCTACTGGACGAGATACTAGATCACCTCGCATACTTGGAATAATGCAGAATGTACAACGGTGATTACACCCTTCTGATATTTTCAAATAAGCGTAGTGTTTAGGTGTCAAACGCACACCTTGTTCAGGGACTAAATCAATAAAAGGATTGTGTTTTGGCGGTGCAGGTACATACTCATGTACTGCTTCCATTACATCCTGATATGCTGCCGCACCTGTTACTTTAAGTACATTTGGGTGCATTTGGCGAATTTTGTCTTCGTCTTTACCTAAACAACCTGTTACGATAACTCGACCGTTTTCGCTCATGGCTTCGCCAATCGCGTCTAAAGACTCTTGTACTGCAGATTCAATAAAACCACAGGTGTTAACAACAACCAAATCTGCACCGTCATAATCTGATGCAACTTGATAACCTTCAGTCTTTAACTGAGTTAAAATTCGTTCAGAATCTACCAATGCCTTAGGACAACCTAAAGATACAAAACCGACTTTGGGGGTCTTCATGAATCTGCGCTCCACTTGAATCGGCGTATTGTATGTCTTTTCTCGCCTTCCGCATAGCCGCAAAGCCATCTCTTTGTGTAATGCACCAAAATACAACCAGTATTTTTAACAAAAACCAACATTGCACCAATTTAGAACACTATAAAATTTCAAAATAACTTAATGTATGTGAAAAATAACGTATAAATAGAACATTAACGAAATAAGTTATTGAAATTCCGCTAATACAAAGTTGGCTTGTATTTTGCATTATTAAGATTCATTACGTTAATGGCTATTCTTTTATATTGATATTAATTGCGCCATTTTAATACAGGACGATTCACAAATGGATCAACACACCACTATCGACTATCGACTTCTAGTAGATAATCTGACGACTGCCATCTTATTGGTCGATAGTAAGTTAAATATTTTTTATCTGAATTCAGCTTGTGAAGCATTGTTTGATATCAGTTTATTGCGCGCATCAGGTCAACCTGTCTTAAATTTGCTCCATGCACATGATGATACTTTTAATACTTACGAAGCCTTGCTTAATACTTTAAACAGTGGTCAGCATTACACCCGACGTGAAGCGGTAATTAATGTCAACTTCAAACCGATTCATGTTGACTATACCGTTTCCCAATTAAATTCAGGTAAAAGCTATCACCCATTATTATTAATTGAACTCAATCCTATCGATCGAATGCTTAAAATTTCGAAAGAGGAAAATTTAGTGCAGCAACATCAAGTTGCTCGTCAACTTGTTCGTGGTGTTGCTCATGAAATTAAGAATCCATTGGCAGGCATTCGTGGAGCAACACAATTACTTGCACGAAGCTTAAGTGATGATAGTTATCGAGAATTTACAGATATCATTATTAATGAAGTTGATCGATTAACCAATCTCGCTGATACCATGTTAGGTTCGCGCCAATTACCAAGTTATGAACATGTTAATGTCCATGAGCCATTAGAAAGAGTTAGATCATTAATCGCGAACCAGACCAAGAAAAAAATTAAGATCACACGTGATTATGACTTATCTCTGCCAGATGTTATGGCCGACCGAGATCAACTTATTCAAGTCATGCTGAATATCAGTGTAAATGCTGTGCAAGCGATGACTGAAAATAAAGAATTTTTCGTAGATTCTGAACCAGAGCTTACCCTTCGCACTCGTATCCAACGCCTCGTCACCATAAATGGTGTTTTAAACCGTTCAACGGTAAGAGTAGATATTGAGGACAATGGACCAGGTGTACCAGAAAGTATTTTAGAATCAGTATTTTACCCTTTAGTCACTGGGCGAGCAAAAGGTACAGGTTTAGGCCTCAGTATCGCGCAAAATATTATGCATCAACATAACGGAATGATTGAATGTCAATCCATTCCTGGGAAAACCATATTTAGCTTATATCTACCTTGGGAGTCAGACCGTGTCACGAAATAAAATTTGGGTAATTGATGACGATCGTGCCATGCGTTGGGTACTTGAAAAAACATTCAAAGAAGAAGGTTTTGACGTTACCAATTTTGAAGAAGCACAAACAGCGCTTGAACGTTTACACGATGAAGCCCCTGATGTCATTCTAACTGATATCAGGATGCCAGGAATTGATGGTTTAACTTTCTTATCTAAAGTTAAAAATACTCATCCAGAACTTCCAGTCATCATTATGACTGCACACTCAGATTTGGAGTCTGCTGTCTCAAGTTATCAGACGGGTGCTTTTGAGTATTTACCAAAACCATTTGATATTGATGAAGCACTCGCTTTAGTTAATCGTGCGATTCTACATCTCAATAAGCTACAACAACAAGAAGCAACCAAAGCAGCAGCACCTCTGCAATCTACAGAAATCATTGGCGAATCTCCTGCAATGCAAGAGGTTTTCCGTGCAATTGGTCGCTTATCACAATCTCATATTACCGTATTAATTAACGGTGAATCAGGTACAGGTAAAGAGTTAGTTGCACATGCTCTGCACAAACACTCACCACGTCGTGCAAAACCTTTCATTGCATTAAACATGGCTGCTATTCCAAAAGACTTAATTGAAACTGAGTTATTCGGACATGAGAAAGGTGCTTTCACAGGCGCTAACACTCAACATCAAGGACGTTTTGAACAAGCAAATGGCGGTACACTATTTTTAGATGAAATTGGTGATATGCCATTTGAGACTCAAACTAGATTACTCCGCGTACTCGCTGATGGTGAGTTCTATCGTGTAGGCGGGCATGTTCCAGTAAAAGTCGATGTGCGTATTGTTGCTGCAACGCACCAAGACCTTGAAAAATTAGTGAATGAAGGTCGCTTCCGTGAAGACTTATATCATCGTCTAAATGTTATTCGCATTCATATTCCAAAGCTTGCACATCGCAGCGAAGATATTCCGATGCTTGCTCAACACTTCCTTGCTCGTGCAGGCAAAGAACTTGGTGTAAGCCCTAAAATTCTTAGATCTGAAACCACAGATTATATGCAGCAGTTACCTTGGCCGGGCAACGTCCGTCAATTAGAAAATACCTGCCGTTGGTTAACTGTCATGATCACAGGTCGCGAAGTCTATCCTGAAGATCTGCCTGCTGAATTGAAACAAGTTCCTCTCCAAAAATCGAACAATGATTCAACTGCATCTGTAGCAACGACTAGTCCTGCAATCGTAGACCGAATTGCTGTTCATCACTGGGATGAGTTATTAGGTCAATGGGCAATTCAAAAACTCAAAAATGGCGAAATGAAACTTTTAGACATCGCCACCCCAATGTTTGAGAAAACATTGATTAATGCAGCACTTCAACAAACTCGTGGTCGTAAACGTCATGCGGCTGAACTTTTAGGTTGGGGACGTAATACCTTGACCAGAAAGTTAAAGGAGCTTGGTATGGACTCTGCTGATGACGAGGATGATGACGAAGTCCGCAGTGCATAAACCATAAAAAGCGAGTCAATGTGACTCGCTTTTTATTTGAGACGTTTTGAAACATTGATCTAGCTCATAACCATACTTTACATAGGGTTTTTGATATACTATTAAAAATCCCGCTATATCTAAGCCAGAGTAATGACTGATCTTTGTTATCCAAGTTGTGAACAACCTCAAACTCGTCGTGGGCAAGAGCGTCGACTTGCACTGCTGATTTGTGCAACTGATCTGTTCTTAGAACGCGGTTATGATGCTGTTTCTTTAGATGATATTGTTCATCATGCCGGCGGTTCAAAAACATCAATTTATAAGTATTTTGGCAATAAAGAAGGGCTTTTCACTGCGATCTGCGATTACCGCCGCGAAGTCTTTTTCAAAGATATATGCTTACCATACATTTGTAATGTTACAAACTTAAGAAATTACCTTGTACAAACGCTGCAAAGATTTTATCAACACATCATACAGCCTAAAAATATTGCATTCATGCGTATGTTTCTTGAGCAATCACAAAACAATACCGACCTTGCCCACTATCTTTATAATAAATGTGCGATGAACATTCAAAACAGTGTTTCACTTGCGCTAGAACAAGCTCATCATTCAGGTGAAATTTTTTGCGAAAAGCCACAATTTTCAGCCACGATGTATTTTGGAATTCTTCGGGATGTTGAATGGCGTATTTTGATGGGTCTAGATGTACCCGCAGAAGACAAAGAAATATTTGATTATATTGATTTTTCTGTTGATTTGTTTCTAAAAGCTCATCAAAAAGTCTAATTCTTTTGCTTTTTCTTGAGCGTATAGTATAGTAGTCAATTCCTTTTTTGTTCACCACCCATTAAACAACAATTAATTATTGTTTTTATTCAATAATTATTGTGGGAGTAATTATGGCGCTTCGGCATTTCCTGACTTTAAGAGACCTGTCTTCTTTAGAATTGCAACGCATTTTAGATCGTGCTCATGAACTTAAACGCATGCAACATAGCAATACGGTATTCCAGCCTTTTGTTGGTAAAGTTTTGGGAATGATCTTCGAAAAATCAAGTACACGTACTCGTATTTCATTCGAAGCTGGAATTTGCCAATTCGGTGGTAGTGCCATTTTCCTATCTCCGCGCGATACTCAGCTTGGTCGTGGCGAACCAATTGAAGATTCAGCTCGTGTAATTTCAAGCATGCTAGATATCGTTATGATTCGTACATTCGGTCATGACATCGTAGAGCGCTTTGCGTCTTATTCTACTGTACCTGTAATCAACGGTCTCACTGACGATCATCACCCTTGCCAACTTCTTGCAGATCTGCAAACTTATGAAGAGCATCGAGGTAGTATCAAAGGTCGAACAGTTGCATGGATTGGTGATGGCAATAACATGTGTAATTCGTATATCGAAGCTGCTCACATGATGGGTTTCAAACTCAAAATTGCATCTCCAGAAGGTTACGAACCGAAACCTGAATTTTTAGCTGAATTTGCTGACTGTGTTGAAGTTTTCAATAAAGCTGAAGATGCAGCAGTGAATGCTGATCTGATCGTGACAGACGTTTGGGCAAGCATGGGGCAAGAAGAAGAGCAAAAATTAAGAGAAAAAGCATTTGCTGACTTCCAAGTAAATGAAAAACTCATGGATTTAGCACATCCAGACTGTTTGTTTATGCATTGCTTACCTGCTCATCGTGGCGAAGAGATTTCAGAAAATATGCTTGATCACAAAAACTCTGTGGTTTGGTCTGAAGCAGAAAACCGTTTGCATGCACAAAAAGCATTAATGGAATTCTTGCTTAATGAAAATTTAAAGAAAGACTAAATAAAAAAACAGCATCAATTGATGCTGTTTTTTTGACAAAAATTGAAGACTTGAAGTAAAAGACGTATATTAGATTAAATACTTTAGTGTAAATTTCTCATATTTTGAGAAGAAAACTAATTAAATAGTAGATATTATGACTTCATTAGAACAAGCTTTATCACAAGTACCACACTTTTCCTTTGTCCATGAGCACTTATTTCACTCGGCGCAACCCACTATAGATCAACTTCATCATATTAAAGAATATGGGTGCAGTACCGTTATTAATCTATCTACTAGTAAATCTGCAGATCATCTCAATCACCAAGATCAAATTTGCTTAGATATCGGGCTAAATTACATACACATTCCAATTGACTGGGAAATTCCAAGCTCTGATCAATGCTTACTTGTTTTAGATTTAATCGACCATCTTGTTAAAAATGAAATTGTCTGGCTACACTGCACGGAAAATATGCGTGCGAGTTGTTTGATCTATTTATACCGTCAGTATTATATGAATATGGATATGCCAACTGCCCAAGAGTTACTTCATCAGGTATGGGAACCTAATGAAACTTGGACTGGTCTAATTCACAGTGTTTCATTACAGCTACAAGGAAGAAAATCAACATTAGAATTAGAACAGTCACTGATTAACACAAATCATTTTACTTGATGAGAAATTAAAACTGTTGCTGTCGCTAAGATACCCTCTTGACGACCAGTAAATCCAAGCTGTTCTGTTGTTGTTGCCTTAATACTAATTTGCGTCACATCCACATCTAATACATCCGCGATAGATTGGCGCATTTCTAAATTATGCTTAGCAAGCTTTGGACGCTCACATGCAACTGTAATATCTGCATTATTTAGATGATAACCTCGATCTAAGATTAACTGATACACATGCTTGAGCAAAACTCGACTATCAGCACCTTTGTATCGTGGATCAGTATCTGGGAAATGCTGGCCTATATCGCCCAATGCTAATGCACCTAATAACGCATCGCAAAGCGCATGCAATACAACGTCACCATCTGAATGTGCTTTTAAACCCTGAGTATGTGGAATTTTAATACCTGCTAGAGTTACAAAGTCACCTTCTTCAAACGCATGTACATCGATCCCTTGTCCAATACGAATTTGAGCAACCATATGATTTTCCTTTTACAATATACCGAACAAATCTTGTATTCAGGCTTTCTATTTCGCTATAGTACGTTGAGCAAATTAGACTGAAAGTATAAGTGATTATGCTGTTTAACACTGTAAGAAATCAATTAAAGAAAACTGGTTACATTATTACATTGAGTTGTTTTTGCTCAACATTTGTGTACGCGAAATCTATTGATTGCACTAATAGCAAATTTCAAGGAAAGAAAATTTGCTTACAGCAACATTCGGATAATGTTCAAAAGCTAAATAATAAGTTTTTAACAGCTTATCTTGTTACAGATGCACCTTTGCAACTTTTACACGACACTCAAAAACTCTGGCTCAATCAAATTCAACAATGCAAATCAAAGACATGTTTTCAGCAACAATTTGATTTGCGTTTTGATGATTTGAACTTTTATACATCGATGAATCAAACGCTCACGCAACATTATTTAAAATTTGAGAATGGTAGATTGTCTGAGCTTCCTGTGCACTTAAAGATTCATCAACTTGATAAAGATAAGCTAAAAATTGAAGGTATAGCCTACCGTAATCCAAACAATCGCATTGAAACCCAAACTATATCTCTTCTCGCATACAGCACACCCGAAAAAAAGAGCCAAATTATTGATAATGAAAAAAAATGCCAATATCAATTTAATTTTCAAAAAGCTCTACTTGTTATTAAAAGTGACCAAAAAGGATGTGAGCGTTTTACAGGAATATATCGTTTATACGATTAAGAAGAATTATGAAAAAATGCCGATGTATAAACATCGGCATTTTTTAATTTAGTTTGGAAATTTTTGTGAGATTTCTTGACTAATAATCACAGCAGTAGCTGCTGATAATGTCCATCCTAAATGTCCATGTCCCGTATTGTAGAAAACACGTGATTGTCGACCTTGCTTAACGACAGGCAGCATATTTGGCATCATTGGACGCAATCCCGCCCAAGGTACTGAATGCTCTGTAGAAATATCAAAATTTTGGTTAACCCAATTGATTAATGGTTGAATCCGATCAGCACGTATATCACGATTATAGCCATTAAATTCAGCTGTACCAGCCACACGGAACCGGTCTGCACCCAAGCGTGATGTCACAATTTTTGCACTTTCATCTAACAGACTGACCCAAGGAGCATTCTTAACACTACGTTCATCTTTGAGTTGCACTGTGATCGAGTATCCTTTCACTGGGTATACATTAACGCTATCTCCAAGCATATCTGCTAACTGATAACTTCCCACACCACCACACACAACAATCAAATCCGCTTCAATTTCAGTACGCGCTTCAGATTCAGCATCCATATTTTCAGAGCTTTTTTTACATTGAATAATCACTTTGTCTTGTAAACATATTACGTCTACAACATCTAATCCAAAGCGATAATTAACACCATATTCTTCAGTTTTTTGTGCTAAGCCTACTGAATATTTATGGATATCTCCAGTCGCATCTCCAGCTGTGTAATATCCACCATAATAATCTCCAGTCAACGTAGGCTCTATTGCTCTCATTTCCTCTGGAGTGATTGCATTACGCTCAAGTTTTCCTTCTACTAAGATATCATTCACTTTTTTTGCAATTTCGAAATCTTCTTTTGTATGGTACATGTGCAAAATGCCACGCTTTTCAAGATCGAATGACAGATTCTCTTTTTCAGCGACCTCAAAAAGACGTTGTCTAGCCATAAGTGCTAAACCCACTGTTTCAATGGTATTTGCTTTGTAGTTTTTAATATGTGTTAAGAATTCGACCAACCAACGATATTTATGCACACTAAATGAAGGATTGAGCAACAATGGTGCATCTTTTTTACTCATCCATTTAATGCCCTTTAGCACTGTTGCTTTTTGATTCCAGACTTCAGCATTACAAGCGGATAACTGCCCCCCATTCGCAAAAGAGGTTTCCATCGCTGGAAATAGATGACGATCGATTACCGTCACTTGATAACCTAATTTTATTAATTCATATGCAGACGTTACACCCGTAATCCCCGCACCAATAACAACAACATGAGGCATAGCTAACTCCTAGAAATGCAAAGCATTCCTTTTTTGTATAGCCCCATCTGTCATGGTACCTGAGAGTTTCGGCAGATGATTACCAATTAATCATTAAGCCTTCCCCTTCGGTGAGTGTTTTGTGTAGAAAATAAATTGTGTTGTTTCTACATTAAGAGCACTGCTCTCCAGATTGTATTTATATTATTACAGTCCTTTTGCCTGAGAGTTTCCGGGGTCGTTGCTCCTTCGGCGAGTTCATTGAAGAACTTCTCTCCCGCAATAATATTTATATCCCTATAAGCAATATATATGCCGTAGTGAAATACAGACATGAATATGTTGTAATTCTTTGTAGGTCGTTCTTTATTCTACTCTAAATTTGCTCAAGAATAAAAAAAGCAGACGATTTGTCTGCTTTAGATTTTTTAGAATTTGCATTGCAAAATTTGTTCAGAGAAATTTCCTTTCCAAAGTTCTCTTAACTTAGGTAAATAAAATTTTTCTCCAATCATTACTAATTCAGCATCAATCAAAGCATGGATTTCGTGCATTAAAATATAATCAAGCTCAATCAATGATAACTGAGGATGCTTTTGGGAAATTTGCTTACGTCTGATCTGCGCTTTCTTCACTAAATCATTCGCAAAATTCTTATCTTTATATGTTGTGATTGCACTTAGGCGTAGCTCAATAATCCCCCAACCTTCAACAAGCTTTTTAAATACATCAAAATCACTCGATGTAGCTTCCCATGTTACGTTTTCTAAATTGTTGTCTTCAGGTAGTACAGGCAATAATAAATCGGCTGTACTAGGAAATATTTTTTTTAAATTTAACAGAAACTTAACAGGATTTTCATTTGGAATATCTGAAAATTGGATATGGGTTTGAGTATCTGTTAAATATATTTTGAGCATAACAAAGCAACAGTCAAATAAATCAAAAGCGTATTGTACGCAGTTCACTTTATAAAAACTACTCATAAAAAAACCCTCAGCAAAGGTAAAGGTTTTTTTATTGATATATTTAAAGCACTTTATTTAGTGTTTGGAGAGACCATATTTTCTGGCTTAACCACCTCATCAAATTGCGCTTCGGAGACTAAACCAAGTTCTACAGCCACCTGCTTAAGGGTTTTATTTTCTTTATATGCTGTTTTAGCTACTTTGGCTGAATTTTCATAACCAATCACAGGATTAAGTGCTGTGACTAACATTAATGAATTATGCAAGAAATAATCAATTTTTTCTCGATTTGGTTCAATTCCTATTGCACAATGATCGTTAAAACTATTACAAGCATCGCCAAGCAATTGAATAGATTGTAAAAGATTATAGGCAATCACAGGCATAAAAACATTTAGCTCAAAATTACCCGATGCACCTGCGACATTGATCGTCGTATCATTCCCTAACACTTGAGCAACAACCATCGTCATAGCTTCACTTTGAGTTGGATTGACTTTACCAGGCATAATGCTAGAGCCAGGTTCATTTTCAGGAATCCGCAACTCCCCAAAACCACAGCGTGGTCCACTGGCTAACCATCGAATATCATTCGCGATCTTATTTAGGCTGACAGCAAGCGTTTTTAGAGCACCTGAGGCAAATACGGCAGCATCTCTTCCTGCCAATGCTTCAAACTTATTAGGTGCTGTTATAAAAGGTAGTCCCGTCAAACCACTTAATTGTTCAGCTGCTTTAACTGCATAATCTGGATGAGCATTCAGTCCAGTGCCAACAGCCGTTCCACCAAGTGGCAATTCATACAAACCAGCTAATGCTTGGTTTAAACGCTTAAGTCCATGTTCAAGCTGTGAGACATACCCACTAAATTCTTGACCCAATGTAAGCGGCGTTGCATCTTGTAGATGTGTACGTCCAATCTTCACGATGTCATTAAACTCTTGTGATTTAGCGTGCAGAGTATCTTTTAACTTCTCAACGGCAGGGATTAATAATTCATTAATTTGAAGTGCGGCAGCAACATGAATTGCTGTAGGAAAAGAATCATTTGTAGATTGAGCTCGATTTACATGATCATTTGGATGTACAGGATTTTGGGCACCTAAAGCATGACCAAGCTTCTGATTCGCAATATTTGCAATCACTTCATTGCAATTCATATTACTTTGCGTACCCGAGCCCGTTTGCCACACTACAAGTGGAAATTGATCATCCCACTTGCCTTCAATCACCTCTTCAGCAGCATCTACGATATATTGGCTTAACTCTTGAGGCAGTTGTTTTAACTCAGCATTAGTTATTGCTGCGGCTTTCTTTACAAGCCCCATTGCACGAATCATTGCTCTTGGTAATCTTTCATGTCCTATTTTGAAGTTTTGCAAACTTCTTTGAGTTTGCGCCCCCCATAAAGCATTGTTTGGAACTGCAACCTCACCCATCGTGTCATGTTCAATTCGCATTTGCATAAAACACCTCAAATTCAATCAATAAACTTTTATAAATGGGCTAGAGCGGATGGTGCTTTGGCTTATATTTCTATCCTAATGAAAGTAGCTATAAATGTAAATAAGAATCATTATTTATTAGTTACCCTTCAAAATATTGAGATAAAATCTCCATTCATCCTCAATCATCTGGGTTAAAGAACGCTTAGGAGTCCAATTCAATATTTTCGCAGCCTTATCGATATTCGCCCCAAGCTGACTAAGCTCCTCATGTTGATAAACAGCTGGCTGCACGCGTATCTCCATTTTGGTTACTTTACTAATTTCTTCAATTAATTTGCTTATTGAAGTTAAATCATTATGGGCGATATTAAAACTCTCTAAACATCCTTGTTGAGTTGATAACCAATGTAAAGATGCTAATACAGCTTCACAAACATCTAATACATGCAAAAAGCTTCGCTCAACAGTACCATCAGTGGTAGTTGCCTGATTTTGAAGTTCAATGCACTCTCTTTGCATCGCAGCAACCTGCAAAGCGAGTGGTACGATATTTTTGGGCAATTGCGGAACGTATTCCCCTAAAACCCCATGTTCAAATGCACCAACAATATTAGATAGTCTTAGATTTACCATTTTCCAATCATGGTCGACTTTGTAAGTGTCAGCAATAATGTCTTCAACCATTTGTTGCGAACGAATATAAGGATTTGAATAGGTATAATTAAATTCCGTGTCCTCAATCAACTGATCATCAGATTTACCATAAACGGCTAAACTGGAAATATTAACTAGTTGCCGAACGCCCATCCGTTGCATCGCACGGAGTAAGCTCATAATACTACTGACATTATCGTTATAATATTCAAGTGGTTTTAACACTGATTCTTCTAAAGATTTAAAGCTTGCTGTATGAATAACAGTGTCTATTGAGTATTGCTCAAAGACTTTATTTAATGCAGGTGTATTTCGGACATCGAGTTTGGCAAATGGTATATACATACCTGAGATATACTCTAGGCGTTCCAAAGTTTGCAATGTAGAATTAGCTAAGTTATCAACAATGACGATCTCATGACCTCGAGCCAATAAACTCAAGGCAATGTGGGAACCAATAAAGCCTAAACCACCTGTCACCAAAATCATTGTATACTTACCTTCTTTTTAATATGTCCATCATTTGCCGACTATAGCTATAGTGAATGTTCAATGAGTACACTACTATTAATTACCTCAGCACCAACGTCTATCATCGCTTGGCATGCTTTTGGTTTAGCTCAAGCATTGCAAGACAAGCATGAAGAGTTTCGTGTTTTCTTTTACCAAGATGGTGTTCAAGTCGCGAATGATTTTCAGTGGTTTCCTGATGATCAACGTAATTTGAAACATGAATGGCAAAAACTTGGTATTCGACTCCCTGTCTGTGTCAGTGCTGCTCTCGCTAGAGGAATCACTGATGCGGACAATGCGCAACGTCATTCGCTACAACATCACAACTTAGCTCAAGGATTTGAGTTAGTCGGTCTCGGTGAATTAGCTGATGCTGTGCAAAGCTGTTCGCGGTTAATTCAATTTTAATTCTAAGTTCTTTATTAGAGTGTTGCTTTTAAAAGGTAAATTGTGTGAAAACTGTACTCGTCATCCTAACGCAGCCTAATTTGACCAGTTTGCAAATCAACGAAAGTTTATCTGCTACTATGGTTTTAGCAACCTTTGGTATATCTGTCAAAGTATTATTCAAAGACGCTGCAATTAGCCTACTAAACAATAAGCTACAATTTAATCAATTCCGTGATGCTTTTAAAATTGCATCCAATATGGTGGAAAGTTTTGAATTTTATGATTTGACACCAATTCTGATTGAAGAAAAAAATAAAGATCGTCATGAGGTTCAAAATTCTGATCAAGATATAAAACTGGTTAACCTGCTTCCAGAATTCGTTCGATCATTTGATCATGTCTTATATTGGTGATTGAGATTTCCCCATGAACAAAAAAACATTAATTATCATTCAGGCGCCATATAGCAATCTGGCGAAAGTTTGGAGCGAACTATATCAATTTGCATTAGTTGACGACCCGATCGTGATCATGGGTGAAGCTTTGTTAACTGTACCTGATGAAATTTTTAATAATTATCGGAACATATATTGTTTAGATTCAGATGTTAATTTACTAAATCAGACTAATCACACCCAAATCAAAATTTTGCAATACTCTGATTTTGCTGATTTAATTTTAGAATTTAATCATTGTATTACACTTAAATAAGATATTTTTAATTTTGCTTAGGCTATTTTATGCAATTAGAGCTAGATCAAGACGGACATTTAGTTGACTATACCGTTTGGAACCATGAAGTTGCTAAGGAGCTTGCTAAATCATTAGATTTGGAGCTTACAGAATGGCATTTTGAGGTTTTAAATGCTGTACGTCAGTTTTATCAACAGTTTGGACATTCTCCAGCTACCCGACCACTAATAAAATTTTTAATGAAAACGGTAAACCCTGAGATTAACAATGCTGAACTACAGCAGAAGTTCAATACAGGTTTAGTTGCACGCCACTTAAGCCGATTGGCGGGTGTTCCCAAGCCTGCAAATTGTTTGTAAACACTTATGATTAAAGATTTTTTTTAGCATAGATAACAGATTAAACCCTAAATTTTTTGAAGTTCTATCTCACGTTATAAAACATGAGATAGAACAAGAAGAAACTTGAATTAAGCTGTCTTCTTCTTTTGCTCCACGAAAGCGAAATATCCTGGTCCAGCTGCAACTCTTACATCTTTTACATGAATAGGCTCTTCGCATTCAGAACAAACCACTTTGGGGCTTATTTTCTTGCCACAACTTTTATGTGTAAATTCTATCGGCTTACCTAACCCTTTATCCATCCACTTATCAGCCCACTGTACCATCGAAAGAATGATTGGATACAAGTCTAGTCCTTTTTCTGTAAGTTGATATTCAAACCGTTCTTGACGCTCGACATAAGGAACTTTAACTAAAATTTCATGTTCTACAAGTCGTTTTAAACGTTCTGATAACACATGACGTGTTAGCCCTAAGCTGCGCTGGAAATCATCAAAACGGCGTATACCCATAAAAGCATTTCGTAGAATCAACATTGTCCAACGATCACCTAGAACCGAAAGTGTTCTAGCAACAGAACATGGTTGCTCACCGATTTCTTCCCATTTCATTATTATCACCTAATTATTTTTAAAGTATTAAAAGACACCATCCATGTCTTGAACCGTATTATTTATAAGAAAAACAATACTGATATTACACTAAACCAGTTTATTGTTTAGATGCAATATCAGAACTCGTCAACAACATCTAAAAACAATGCTAGTTACATAATGTAATCAAAAATTAAATCGTTATAAATACACCTGTTAATTCTTGTCCAATCTCAAGTTTAGTATTTGCAGGAACTCGAACCAAACAATTTGCTTGCATTAAATTACTGAGCATATGTGATTGTTGCTTAGCTAGACTTTTTAATTTTAATTGTCCATGTTCGTAATAAGCCTGCATTCTTAAAAAACGCTCACGTGCATCAGATTTAAGTTCGTGTGTTAATGTTCCACTAAACCAATTGATTGATTGATCTTGATTTTGCAATGCATCTAATAAAACCTTGCCATAGATTTGCATGCAAACATAAACTGCAGCTGGATTTCCAGGCAATCCAAGTAAAAAACAGCGATGCTCATCTTCAATATATTGGGCGAAGAAAAGTGGTTTACCTGGTTTTTGTTTAACTTTCCAAAATATTTGTTCGAAACCTGCGTCAAATGAACAAGGACGGACAAAATCATAGTCCCCAACAGATACACCACCTGTGGTGATGATCACATCATATTGTTGTTTTAATTGGTTAAAACATTGAGTAACACGTTGAGACTCATCAGCAATGTGCAGAATATTTACCTCTATGCCGTAATCTTCAAACCATGCTTTTAATAAAGGTCCATTTGCATCAAAAACTTTGCCAGCTTTTAAATCTTCTGGTGTTTCAGCAACTTCATCACCAGTGACGAGTACAGCTACTTTAGGTAGTCTATATACAGCAATACTTCGTACACCGATCATACTCAATGCTGCAAGCGCACCAATATTAATTTTCTGACCACATTCAGCAATCTTCTGACCTAATTGAATTTCCTCGCCTGCAAAACGAATATCTGCTTGTTGCTGAATATGTTCGACTAATCGGATTTTATTATTTGATTCGATCTTTACAATTTCTTGTCTAGCGACATGTGTTGTGCCAGTTGGAATCTTAGCCCCAGTAAAAATACGTATGGCTTGTCCCTGCAGAAGTTGATGATCAAGTTCACTTCCTGCTTTTATCTCTCCAATGACTTCAAATACTGAATCTTGAAGATTTTCAGAGGATGAACATATTGCATACCCATCCACAGCACTTTGTGAAAAAGTGGGTAAATCGACCCCAGAATACACATCTTGAGCCAAATAACGATTCAGACATTCGGTTAATGGCAGTTGCTCAACCGTCAATGCGCTAGGCGTTGACTGAATCAACGCCAAAGCATCATCAATACTGATCAACCCTTTCTCAGCATCACATCCTGACATTACTCATATCCCCCTGGATGTGGCAAATCACGGCAAACATCAAAAATATGCACCAAGGCTGGCAAAATTGCAGCCATTGATTCACTTGCGCCGCCACGACTACCAGGTAAAGTCACTACTAACGAACGATCAATAAAACCAGCCACCCCACGCGACATAGCCGCATATGGCGTACGCTTCTGTCCAAAAGAACGCGCCGCTTCCATCAAACCATCCAATTTTCTTTCTAACAATGGCTCAAGCGTATCTACCGTTATGTCACGCTTCCCGATTCCTGTACCACCAACAGTCATAATGCATGCATAAGATTTGCTTAGCTCTAATACTAGATCCTTTAATTGATCAGATTCATCAGGCAGAATTTGATAATGAATTGGATCAAAACCAGCTTCTGTCAAAGTATCAACAACTGACTTTCCTGCCGTATCAGGTTTGCGACCAGCTGCCACAGTATCTGAGAGAACAATCACTGCTGCAGAAACAGGTTGACGTAAGGTACGTTTGAAATGTGATTTTCCGCCTTTTTTCTTGAGTAATTTACATTGATCTAAACAAAGCTCTTCAGGCTCACAATGCGGTTTTAACATGTCATATAACGTTAAACCTGCAAGACTGGCAGCTGTGAGTGCCTCCATCTCAACACCTGTAGGACCAATGGTTTCTACAGTGGTTAAAATTACGACATGATCATCATTTAATTCATATTCAACATCGGCGCGATAAATCGGTAATGGATGGCAAAGTGGAATCAGCTCATCCGTTCGTTTCGCTGCCAATATACCTGCAATACGTGCAGTTTTCAGCGCATCGCCCTTTTCAGTATTTCCGTCACGTAGAAGTTGAATACAATGTGCAGGTGCATGTAAGACAGCTTGTGCTTCAGCTACACGATAACTTTCGGGTTTCATCCCAACATTTTTCATCTTTACTTCCTAAATTTAATCGTGTGTATGGTCATGTGCACAATGTTCATGGTGCTGATGCGTTGTTGATTCTGCTTTTGATAAAGGAGAACTCAAGTGCTTTTTCGATTGAAGATTATCAGTAGTATCTTTTCGAATACAACAGCCTTCAACGTAATGGCTTGTTCCATCTGTGAAAAACTCCTCTTTCCAAATTGGAACTTCATGCTTGACTCGTTCAACAGCTTCTTCGCAAGCTTGAAATGCTTCACGACGATGCGCAGCATACGCAATTGCAATAATTGCGCTGTCACTCACATCCAAATAACCAATACGATGAATCACTCGAACATAAGAAACTTGATATTTATCTTTAATTTCCTGTTCTATGTCACGAATCATCTTTTCTGCGACAGGTGTGTAAGAGGTATATTTAAGTGCTTTTACCGATTTTCCTTCATGATGGTTTCGCACAGTTCCTATAAAAACATCAATCCCTCCACATTCAGGAAATGACTGAATAGGATCAAAAATATCTAAACTTAATGCTTGATCTTGAACTCTTGAAAACTCACGCATTTCTAACCTCCAGCAACAGGTGACAAAAGCACCACTGTGCATGATGAATTTAGTACGGTCTGACGTGTCACAATATCTTCACCTATCGCGCAAGCACATTTATCCATCGCCTTTGTAGCATCTGGATAACAATCTACAATATGATTTAAAACATCTAAAATTAAACTTTCTTTAGCAAACTCAAATTGAAGTGGTTTGGGTAGTAATCTTTCTATCTCTCCAAAAGCTTCTATTTTAATTTCTATGGTTTGCATACCCTCTCCATATTTTTCAATCTAACCTCCAAGCATGTGCATACTAATTTTACGTACTTGTTGGTTTTGTATCGCGTGATAACCTTTGGCCTTATGCCAGATATAAGGTTTAATTTTTTGATCTAGCATTTGATATGACACTTCAGATAAACCAACATGTTGTTTAATCGTGTTCAACAAATCGTTTTTGATATTCAAACCTTGTTGAGCAAATAAACAATTGAATAGTTCACCTTGTGCAGTTAGACGAATACGATCGCACTCACCACAAAATGAGTGGGTAATCGTCGAAATGATGCCAATTCGATAATCATCTTCTAATCGATATTGGCGTGCTGGTTCATGATTTTGTTGAAGTAGCTCAATAGCATAATGAGGCTTTAATCGCGCTAATATTTCTGCTTCGCTCACTACAGCATCTTTTGTCCAATGTTGATCACCGTCTAGCGGCATAAACTCAATAAAACGTAATGGAATATTTTGATCTTTTGCCCATTTCACCATCGGTAGAATTTGATCATCATTGTGATCTTTCATCAAAACACAATTAATTTTCAAAGGGATTTCAGCTTTTTGAGCGGCTTTTATTCCTTCTAGTACAGGATTAAGTTCTTTCTTGGTTAGTGCTTTGAATTGTTTTGCATCAAGACTATCGAGGCTGATATTTAAATCATCCAAACCAGCAGCTTTTAATTGATCAGCATACTTCGCTAGGTAATGACCATTAGTCGTCATTGAAATACGTTTTAAACCAATTTTTTTTAGTTGTTGCAAATCACGGATGAAATGAACAACTCCTTGTCGCATTAAAGGTTCCCCACCTGTAATACGAATATTCTCAATGCCTTGTTTCACCATATAAGTACAAAAAACCAAAAGCGATTCGAAACTTAATAAGTCTTGCTTTTTCATCCATTCAGGATGTTCAGGCATACAATACACACATTTAAAATTGCAACGATCCGTCACCGAAATACGTAACTTACGCTTAATACGACCATACTGATCTTGTAAGATCGGTAAATTCGTTTCAGGTATTTCATGCTTCATCATATGCACTCATATTGTGAATTTTCTCATATTGTTCAGCACAAGTTGTGTGCATATCTATTTTCCTGAACATATGAGAATTTTACTTAAGCAATTATTATTCCAATTTCTAAAATTCATCAATCATATAGTCTGTGTTTCGTTGAATGAACTTATCATTTTAATACTAGAGCAAAATCTGATGATTTATAGCAGATTATGGTTAAATGAAATTGCACTATTTCAAAACATATATAAATTTAAACGCAATAAAATAGTGCAAATCAACTCAATCTATCAACTATGCCGCAGGCTTCTCTAGTCGTACAGGCACATGTTTATGATATGGGGTTTTCGATAAAGGATCGCAATGCTTTAACGAAGTTAATCGATTCAATTCAGGTCCGATCGCCTGCCCCCCGTTATAACGTAAACCATAGCCATGTGGCAGCGAAACAACCCCTTTTCGCATTCCCTCATGGATCTCCACAACCACTGCAATCTGCCCATGTTCTGAAATACACTGCAATGAGTGACCAGTCTCTACGCCAAAATAAATTGCATCTTCAGGATTCATTCTCAAGCGACCTTCTGCATCAACCTTACGCCATGCTGGATCACGGTAGATTTGGTTTGCGTTATAGCTACGGCGCTCACCTGCCAATAAGACAAATGGAAACTGATCACTTGTACCTTGAGTTTGTTGATTCAGTTGTGCTAACTCAATCAACATTTCAGGGATTGCTAAATGAATCTTTTTATCTTTATAAGCAACCAAATCCCAGACATCATCATAGTTGTGTTTAGAGAGAATTACGCCTGAACGTTTTTGCAATATCGCTTGGAATAAGTTTACGCCTAATGTTAAACGATTCCCTTTATAACCTGCTTGTTTGACTGCTTTATAGTGTTGAGCCGAATACTGCATACACAAAGGCAATAATAAAGCCGTTGATGCGGCGTCATTTGGTAATCTCTGCCCAAGTGTTCGATAAACAATAGATGCCGAAAATGGGACTAACTTTTTATTTTTCACAAAACTGGCAGCAAGTGCAGCAAAATAACCTAGATATGCTGTTTTAGCGGAATCCTTTTGCGCGATCTTATTCAGTAAAGGAAACTGTTTTGGAATAGCACCCATGGCTTCAAGTAGGCGAGTATAGATTTCCGATTCAGGCAGCGTATTGCCTTGAGCTTTAAAAAGCGGATGACGTAAATGGAAACCATTTTGTGGAAATTCCAAATTAAAGCCCGTAAATTCCCACTTTTCAAATTGACTATGCGCTGGCAATACATAATGGGCTAATCGCGCTGTTTCTGTCATCGCAACATCAACCACAACTAGCAACTCCAATGACTGGAATGCCTGTTCATAAGCTGCGGTGTCTGGATAGGTGAGCAATGGATTGCAACTATCTACAAAGACTGCACGTACTCGCTTATCACCTGCTTTTAAAATTTCGTCAGGTAAAATATTGGGTGGAAAAAAACCTGATATTGGAAACATCTTATGATGAACCGTACGACGATATTTAGGATTACGCTCATCAGTATTGGTCAAGATCGGAATAAACATAGTATGTAAGTTATTCGTTCCCTGTTTACCAAAATGCCCTACGAGTAAATAAAGTAATTTTTCCAAATATCCGTTTAAGGTTGTGTTTAAAGTATGCTGAATCCCTAAATCAATACGAACACAACCACGCTTAGCTTTGGCAAAATCACGGACAATTTGATAGATCAATTCAACTGAAACATCTGCCTTCTCAATATATTACTCAATTGGGACGGCTGAAAATGCTTGTTTAACTTGCTCAAACCCATGCGTATGCTTTTGAATAAATGCTTGATCATACAAATCTTCACGCAACATGATTGCAATCATTGCAGACATCAAATAGGAATCTGTACCAGGTTTTAATTGCACATGGATATCAGCTTGCTTAGCCGTTTCAGTAACACGCGGATCAAATACCACTATTGTTCGGTTTGGATCTTTCTTGATATGTTTTAAAGTATCACGAGCATTTGGAATACCATGTGCTTGAAACGGATTGGTTCCAATAAATAAAACATAATCCGCATGTTCCACATCTTCAGTGGTATGACATGCTTGACTGCCAAACAAACGACCATTCACCCAGAAATCACCAGTTTTCTCTTGAGCAAGTGAGTTATAGGCATAAAAGCTTTTCATTGCATACAATAGTTGGCGACCATAAGCCGCCCCTAGATGATTGCCTTGTCCACCACCACCAACCGACGCAAATGCTGTTCCGCCATGTGCATCACGAATTTCAACCAATTGATCTGCGATTTCTTGGATCGCTTGATCCCAAGGAATTTCTTGAAATGAACCATCAGCTTGTCGCTTCAAGGGATGAGTTAAACGATCTGCATGTTGTTGATAATGCTCTAAACGTGCTGCTTTTTGACAAATATAACCTTGTGAAAATGGATGCTGCTCATCACCTTTAATTTTCTTAAATTGGTTGTTTTCAACTTCAACACTTAAACCACAGTTTCTCGAACATAAAATACAAGCAGTCACATCCTGTCTTGCAGCGCTAGTCGACATTGGCATTTTATTCTCCCTATGATTTGCAGTTTTATTCACTAAAGGTCTTTTGATTTTTAAAAGCGAATAAGGCTCAAATTACAAATGATGAAATAAGCAAGACAAGCAGTTATCTCGATTATTTTTGTAAATTTTAATTGCCCAAACATGATCTTAAATCCTAATAAATTATTTGGACAACCACTTAAAATCCTGTTAGTTCTAAAATAGAACTTATTTACTAGAAGATCAAGTACACTCACCCGAAATAAAACTAAAACTTGACTTAGCAGAGTTCTGATAAATGAATAAGATTATTGTCATAAGATATAATTTTTATTGATCCAATCCCTTTAATACATGAATATCTAAAAAGAATGGAATTTCTTTAACGATTCCTCACCATAATAGAAAGATCTTATGAATAATCCAATGAACTCGAAACAAATTGAAGCCCTTGTTGCACAACACCCTGTTGTTGATGATCTCATTCAGCTTAAAGAAACAATTTGGTTGAATCCAAGTTTTACGACCCTTGAAATGGGGCTACCTTTTGTTGGTCTTAATCAAAATGATATTGATGATGCCCGTGATCGTTTAACTCGCTTCGCTCCTTATCTGATGTCTGTATTTCCTGAGACTGAGATAAGCAAAGGAATTATTGAGTCTGAACTGGTTTCGATTCCAAAGATGCAGCAAACGCTTGAAGCTCATTTCAAACAAGATATCACTGGAAAATTATGGCTCAAAAAAGACAGTCATTTACCAATCTCAGGATCGATCAAAGCACGTGGCGGTATTTACGAGGTGCTCTATCAGGCTGAAAAACTTGCCCTTCAAGCAGGTTTATTAACAATTGAAGATGATTATTCAAAATTAGATCGTGCAGAATTTAGAGATTTTTTTAGTCAATACAGTATTGCAGTTGGCTCTACAGGAAATTTAGGACTTTCGATTGGAATAATAAGTGCAAAACTTGGCTTTGATGTCACTGTGCATATGTCGGCAGATGCACGTCAGTGGAAAAAAGATAAATTAAGATCACATGGTGTTACCGTTATTGAATACGCACAGGATTATGGTGTTGCAGTTGAAGAAGGTCGTAAAGCAGCATTAAAAAATCCAAATTGCTTTTTTATTGATGACGAAAATTCAAAAACTTTATTTTTAGGATATGCCGTTGCAGGTGAACGCTTAAAAGCACAATTAGAATCTCAAAATATTACGGTTGATCAAGACCATCCTTTATTTGTTTATTTACCTTGTGGGGTTGGTGGTGGTCCTGGTGGCGTTGCATTTGGACTAAAAATGGCTTTGGGTGATCACGTACATTGTATTTTTGCAGAGCCAACTCATTCACCATGCATGTTGCTAGGTGTAGCAACAGGCTTACATGATCAAATCTCAGTACAAGACCTAGGCATTGATAACATTACCGCAGCAGATGGCTTAGCAGTAGGACGTGCATCTGGATTTGTAGGTCGAGCGATGGAAAGACTACTCGATGCTTTCTACACACTGGATGATCAAAGCATGTATAACTTATTGGGGCTACTCAATGAATCAGAAGATTTAAAACTGGAACCATCAGCCTTAGCTGGAATGTTAGGTCCAATCTTAATCAGTCAGCACCAAGAATATGCTGCTATGCATCAACTGACTGCGCAACAAATGAATAATGCTAATCATATTGTTTGGGCAACTGGTGGTGGTATGGTTCCAGTTGAAGAAATGGAAATTTATCTGCAAAAATCCATAATCTAAACATCCATATCAACATCTAAATAAGAGAGCTTTTTTAACCGATCAGTTTGAAACAAACATCTGTTTAAAAGCTTTCATCTGCTTGTATTGTTGAAGCTCATCCAATGAATTGATGCTATGACAAAACAGGCTTTGCTTTTGAAAGACAACGTGTTGAGCGTGTAGTTGCCTAAAAGTTTCTCTTAAACTTAATTTATTTGCAGCGAGCTGGTGTTCTAATATCGATAAACTCGCTCTTTTTAACAAGCAAAATGGATACAAGGCATCGCCATTGATATTTACATACGCCACGGATGCTTGCGGATTTTTCTCTAAGGCACGATGCAGCTTTGCAAGCACTTGATTTGGGATATAAGTCACATCACAAGGAATAAATAATGCATATTCTGCTTGTACACGCGACCATGCACTTTTCATTCCCATCAACGGCCCTAAAAAGCCGTTTTGATCATCAGAAAAACATTCAACAGTCGGCTCTATACTTTTATAGATCGAGCTATCACGATGACTATTGACCCATATCTGCTGAACTTCCGATTTAAAGCGTTGACAAATTTTTGACAATTGAATCTGATCATCAAACTGTTGCAATAGTTTGTTCATCCCATTCATTCGTCTTGCCTGTCCTCCCGCCAAGATCACGAGATCTGTAGCGGGAAAATCTGTATTCATGCTTCCGCCTCCAACTGGCAGGTTTTAATCAAACCTCTGATCTCAGGTAAACAAGAACCACAATTACCACCCGCTTTTAGACAAGCTGTCACTTGTTTTTCATGAGTAATATTCTGCGTTTTAATCGCTTCAATGATCTTATTTTTACCTACTTTAAAGCAGCTACAAACCAATGGTCCATCATTATTTGCGGCTGACATCGGCATACCAGCAAGCAGTGCTTTACGATGTAATGCACTTAAACGCTCACGTTTGAATAAACTCGCAACCCAATCACGGTCAGGCAACATATCCGATGGCGCAATATAAAGACTGGCAATCAAAATCCCATCTTTCAGAATGATGCTATGACTCATTTGCGCTGAAACATCTTCAATACTCAACCATTCATAAGTTTCATCAACAAAAGGCAAGAAACTTTTTAAATTCTTCTGCGTTTGATCAAAGTTGTGACGATCTGCAATTTCAAAACGAACTGCTTTGGCTATTTTAACTTTTGCCCACCATGCACATGTTTGCAATGAGGTTTTGATTTGTTGTTCAAACCCATCTCGGACATACAAAACACCTTGCCATGTTGTATGGAATGGCTGAATTGCAACAGGTGTATGTTTAAACTCAGGTTCGCCTGATATTGCATCTACAACTGGATTAACTACTTTTCCGACACGAGCATCAGAGGCAACTTGCTCAGTCCAATGAATCGGTGCAAAAATTTGACCACGGCGAACACCTTGAGCCAAAGTGACACGCAGAACACAACTGCCCCATTGTGACTTCACTTCAACCAATGCTTTATCACGAATACCAAATTTTAAAGCATCATTCGGGTGAATTTCACAAAATGGTTCAGCTCGGTGAATGGTCAGATTTGCTGATAAACCTGTTCGCGTCATGGTGTGCCATTGATCACGAATACGTCCTGTATTCAACACCAATGGATAATCTTCAGAAACTGCATGAACTGGATCAATTGCCACTGTCGGGATCAGTTTTGCTTTTTTGCTTTTATGGCTAAACAAGCCTTGATCAAATAACTGCTCAACCGCAGTACTTTGACCTTTTTCCCAAACGGGCCATTGGATCGGACGTAAATGATCATATTCATCCAAAGACAAATTCATTAGTCCTTTTAGGTTGAAATAACGAAAGTTTTCCACTTGATCACGTTGATCCAAACTTGCATTTTGATGGGCAGATAAGGCGGCGTGTTCATTAAAGATGTCACATACGTTGTTAAAATCAAAACCAGAAAAACCTAATTTTTTCGCAACTTCAGCAACGGCCCACCAGTCTGCTTTTGCTTGCTTTGGAGCAGGTAAAAAAGCTCTTTGACGTGAAATACGGCGTTCAGAATTGGTCACCGTTCCATCTTTTTCACCCCAACCTAACGCAGGAAGCAACACATCCGCATAAGCTGTGGTATCTGTATCAGCACAAATATCTGAAACCACGACAAACTCACATTTGGTCAATGCGCGTTTTACTTGATCCGCATCAGGTAAACTCACCACAGGATTGGTTGCCATAATCCATATGGCTTTAATTTTTCCAGACTCCACAGCTTGGAATAAGTCAACTGCTTTCAGTCCCGCTTGATTGGCAATCACAGGACTGTTCCAAAAGTTTTGTACAAGTGTTTGGTGTGATGGATTATCGATGTCCATATGTGCTGCCAACATATTGGCTAAACCACCCACTTCACGGCCACCCATGGCATTCGGTTGACCTGTCATTGAGAATGGCGCAGCACCTAACTTACCAATTTTCCCTGTCAAAAGATGGCAATTGATAATGCTATTGGCTTTATTCACCCCTTGAGAAGATTGATTCACACCCATTGAAAATAAGCTCACAACTTTTTGATTGGTGGCAAATTTTTCGAAGAAGAATTTTAGCTTTTCTGCTGAAATTCCCGTACGGTTCACGACTGAGTCAAAATCAGCTTCAGTCTGACTAGATTCTAGTAAAGTGTCCAAACCTTCTGTATGTGTATCGACAAAATGTTGATCAATAAAGTTATTCTTATATAAATACTGTAATAAACCATTGAACAATGCGACATCTTGTCCAGGTAAAATTGGAAGGTGCAAATCTGCTTGTTCACATGTACTGGTAAAACGGGGATCAACCACAACAACGAATAAATCTGGATTTTTACTTTTAGCCTGCATGATGCGTTGGTAAAGTACAGGATGACACCATGCCGTATTTGAACCCACCAACACCACCATATCGGTAAATTCAAAGTCTTCGTAACTTGCTGGCACGATATCCTCACCAAAAGCACGTTTATGCGCTGCAACTGCCGAAGACATACACAGACGTGAATTGGTGTCGATATTGGCTGTACCTAGATAGCCTTTCACAAACTTATTGACGACGTAATAATCCTCAGTCAATAGCTGCCCTGATACATAAAATGCCACACTGTCACGACCGTGTTGATCGATACACGCTTGGAATTGATCTGCGATTTTTTCTATGGCTGCATCCCATGTCGTTACCTTACGATGGTTCTTACGACCAAACATCGGATGCAAAACGCGAGTCTCTAATCCTAGAGTATCCGCCAAATTACTGCCTTTAATACAAAGGCGTCCAAAATTAGATGGATGTTCCAAATCACCAGCAACCTCAACCGTTGTTCCTTGTGCTTTATGATTTACCGTGACATCAACACCACATCCAACCCCACAATAGGGACACGTTGTTTTTGTAATGATTGTTTCTGCTTGATCGGAGCGACTGTGTTCTAAATTTTGAATACTGTTCATGACTGCCCCTTCACCTATTTCATCTATGCCTGAATTTCACGTTCTGTTTGGGTTTAGGCACCGAGGAACCTAAACCCCAAAGATGATTAACCTGCTTTCTTCATTGCAAAATCCTTACCAAATAACAATTTATTTCTAAATGTTGAAATTGGTGTTTGATCTGCAATCAATTCCGCATACCACATGCCATCTTCAGTATCACCGAACAGTACCGCACCGATGACTTTATCTTTCTGAATAATGATACGCTTGTATATTTGTCGTTTTTCATCATTCAGGATAATGTCTTCGTAATCTTCTTTCGGTTCAAAATTTCCAGCCGAGAATACATCAACACCACTAACTTTAAGCTGAGTCGGAACGGTTGGTGATTTGAAAGTTAAACTACCGTGTTCTGCCAAGTGTGTTGCACAGATAAATGCTTGTCCCCACAATGGTTCGACGAGACCAAAAGTCTGATTACGATGCTCAATACATTCACCTACTGCATAAATACTTGGGTCAAATGTTTGCATCGTATCATTGACCAAAATACCACGATTACAACGTAAACCAGCACTTTGAGCCAAAGCAATATTTGGACGAATACCTACAGCAAATACGACAAGGTCGGCATCCAACACTGTGCCATCTTTCAGACGTACTTGGTTAACATGGCCATCTTTACCAATCAATGCTTCAGTATTTGCCTCAGTGATAATATTAATCCCTTTTTCTTCAATACTTTGACGCAACATACGACTCGCACGACCATCAAGCTGACGCTCCATAATGCGATCCATCAAATGAAGAACAGTGACATTCATGCCACGTTGCTTGAGACCGTAAGCTGCTTCTAAGCCAAGCAGACCACCACCAATCACCACAGCATTTTTCTTCGTTTCGCAATATTTAATCATGGTATTGACATCATAAATATCACGGAAACTGATTACACCTTTCAAATCCACGCCTTGTACAGGTGGGATAAATGGAGATGAACCTGTTGCAATAATCAAACGATCGTAATCGACACTTTCGCCTTTTTGTGTATGCACTACTTTACGAGTACGATCGATTTTTATAGCAGGATCGTCAGCAATAAATTTGATGCCCTTATCGCTGTACCATGCATGTGGATGCAACATAATGTCATCAATGGTTTTCTCACCAGAAAGCACGGGTGAAAGCATGATACGGTTATAGTTACCCCAAGGCTCTTCACCAATCACCGTCACATCATAACGATCAGGTGCCATGTCGAGTAAATCCTCTAGACAGCGCATTCCAGCCAAACCATTACCAATCAAAACGAGCTTCAGTTTTTCTTGAGAAACACCATTATTGGTAATATAAGTTTTTTGCGGAACAGTACCTACCCAAACTCGACCATTTTCGATTTTGGTTGGAAAAACAGAAAGCTTTTGATCTTTATCTTCTAGGCATCGACCTGTTGCTAAACTGAAGTGTTGTTTGTAAATCGGTGAGGCAATAACACGCTCACCTTGCAAATCACCAATAATACCGCGCGCCATTACATTTGCTTGGCTAAACGGATCTTTATTACTTAATGCATAAATACGTTTTTCGTTCCCTACGCGGAATAAAGCAACGGATTGACCCGCAATAAGTGCACCTACACCTGTATTTGGCGTGATGTCATCAAGATGACACACATCAATCCATTGATTTTCTGAAAGCATATTCATGTCTTTTAGATTTGTCATTTTGATTCTCCTTATGCTTCTACCATCGGGATACGATCAACTGAACGTTCAGCTTCATTTAATGGACGGATCTGATCACGCACTTCAGTAAATTGAATATATGGATCAGCTTGCTCTTCAGCGCTTGCATTAATGTAAGTTTGGAAGCGTTTACGAATCTCAGGATTCTCTACCGCAGTACGCCATTCGTCTTGATAAGTTCCAATTACATGTGCCATGCGATTTTCAAGTTCTTCTGCAAGACCAAGCGAATCATCGACAATCACAGCTTTGAGATAATCTAAACCACCTTCCATGTTGTCACGCCATACACTCGTACGTTGTAAACGATCAGCTGTTTGGATATAGAACATAAAGAAGCGGTCGATATAACGAATCAAAGTTTCAGTATCTAGATCAGAAGCTAAAAGCTCTGCATGGCGTGGTTTCATTCCACCATTACCACACACATATAGGTTCCAACCTTTTTCTGTCGCAATTACACCAACATCTTTACCTTGTGCTTCAGCACACTCACGCGTACAACCCGACACAGCCATTTTTAGTTTGTGCGGTGAGCGTAAGCCTTTGTAGCGGTTTTCTAATTCAATCGCTAAACCAACAGAATCATCTACGCCATAACGGCACCAAGTGCTACCTACACATGATTTCACTGTACGCAATGATTTACCATAAGCATGACCTGACTCGAAGCCTGCTGCATTCAACTCTTCCCAAATAAATGGTAGCTCGTGCAGTTGCGCACCAAATAAGTCAACACGTTGACCACCTGTAATTTTGGTATACAGGTTATATTTTTTAGCAATTTGACCTACAGCAATCAAACCATCTGGCGTGACTTCACCACCTGCCATTCGTGGTACAACTGAGTATGAACCATCCTTTTGGATATTTCCTAAGTAGTAGTCATTACTGTCTTGTAGACCTGCATGCGTTGGTTCCAATACAAAGTCATTCCAGCACGATGCCAAAATGTTTGCTGTCATTGGTTTACAGATATCACAACCTAAACCATGACCATGTTGTTGAATCAAATCATCAAATGTTTTGATTTCATTGACACGCACCAAGTGATAGATCTCTTGACGTGAGTACGGGAAGTGTTCGCATACATGGTTATTAACCGTTACACCTTGACGTTGTAACTCAGACTTTAAAACTTGAGTAACTAATGGCGCACAACCACCACACGCTGTTGCTGCTTTAGTACATTTCTTTAAAGCACCTAAAGAGGTGGAACCATCACAAATGGCTTGGCAAATATCTGCTTTCGATACGTTGTTACATGAACAAATCGTTGCACTGTCTGGAAGTAAATCAACACCGCTACCGCCCGCCTTCGCACCAGAATCAGCAAATCCTGGCATGATTAAGCTTTCAGGTGTTTCTGGCAATGCGATACCATTCAACATCATTTGTAAAAGATCGTTATATTCTTTTGCATCACCAACCAGTACTGCACCCAGTAATTTGGTTTTATCTGCATCGACAACGATTTTCTTATAAACCAATGCATCTTCATCAGCATAGAAATAGCTAAGTGAGTTCGGTGTCATACCATGTGCATCACCAACCGATGCCACATCTACACCCATCAATTTCAACTTAGTGCTCATATCAGCACCAGCGAAACAATGTGTTTCTTCAGCTAAGATATGTTTGGCTGCGATACGCGCCATGTCATATCCAGGTGCAACGAGACCATAGATTTTATTGTCCCAAAGCGCACATTCACCAATTGCGTAAATGTTTTCATCAGAGGTTTGGCAGTAATCATTGATCTTGATACCACCACGCTCACCAAGCGCTAAACCACTTGAACGTGCTAACTCATCACGTGGACGAATCCCCGCAGAGAACAAAATCACATCCGTTTCAAGCTCACTACCATCAGCAAATTTCATTACATGCTTAGCATTATTGCCAGCTTCGATACATTGTGTCGCTTTTTGCGTGTGAACTTTTACACCTAAGTTTTCAATTTTACGGCGTAATACTTTACCGCCTAAATCATCAATTTGAACCGCCATCAAACGTGGTGCAAACTCAACTACATGTGTTTCAAGATTTAAATCACGTAAAGCTTTAGCCGCTTCCAAACCGAGTAGACCACCACCGATCACCACACCTGATGTCGCGTTTAGGCTTGCAGCACGGATCGCATCTAAATCTTCAATGGTACGATATACAAAGCAATTTTCACGATCATTACCTGCAATTGGCGGAACGAAAGCATATGAACCAGTTGCCAGTACGAGTTTGTCGTAACTGATGACATCACCCATACTAGTAGTCACGGTTTGTTCTTTTGTATCAATTGCAATAGCTTTGGTATTTAGTCTTAAATCGATACCATGTGCATCGGCAAAATCGAAACGAGCAAGTGATAAATCTTTCGCTGATTTACCTGAAAAATATTCAGTCAAATGTACGCGGTCATATGCAATACGTGGTTCTTCAGCAAGAATTGTTATCTCTAATTCATCATCAGCTTTCTCTAAGATGGCTTCGATGAATTTATGACCCACCATACCGTGACCAATCATCACTAATTTCATTGTGTTTCTCCTAAAATCTAATCTGAGATTAAGCTGCGCTGTTTTGTTCTGAGCCACGTTCTAAAATTGCTTGTTCAAATAAACGTTGTTCTTTTTCTTTATGCTCTACCGAAAATCGGATAAGCATGACCGAACTCGCAGCAATGACCACTAAGCCACCTAGAACCATTAAACAAGTTTGAATATCCAACATACCTTTCAGTAAGAAACCTGCCGCCACTGCACCAACGTTTCCACCTGCACCGATGATGCCTGCAACACCACCTAGCGCTTCACGATCAATGAATGGAACAAGCGCATAAGTCGCACCACATGCCATGTGTGTGAATAATGCAAATACCGTCATTACGAGAATAGCGAGTACAGGTCCATTCATTTGCGAGAACAACATTAAGAAAAGCCCTTCGCCAAGAATCAATCCAAACAGTACTTTAGTACGACCATCCAAGCCTTTTTTGAGTGCAACTTTGTCTGAAAGAATCCCACCCAATGCACGGGCAAATAATGCGAGCAAACCAAAGATACCTGCTGCTAAACCAGCCTCTTTTAATCCGAAACTAAAGTGTTCGACGTAGTACATCGCAATGATGTTATGGATAAAGATTTCGATACCGAAACAAGCTGCATATGAGAAGAAGAGAATCCATACGCGATAGTTACGAGCAGCATGCATTAAGATTGCTAGACCACCTTTTTTATCGCTGCCAACAACCACACCTTGAGCACGTAACTCTTTGAAATCACCTTGAGGACAATCTTGAGTAAACTTCCAGTAAAGAAAACCTACGATCACCATCATGACACCTGGAACGATTAGTGCGAGTCTCCAACCAAATGCTTGCTCTACACCAAACATCACCAATGCAGATAGTAATAACGGCATGAGTGCTTGTGTTGCCCCACCACCAGCATTACCCCAACCAGCTGAGGCTGCGTTTGCAGTTCCCACGACATTTGGAGCAAACATGATGCTAGTGTGGTATTGCGTAATCACAAAACTCGCACCAATTGCACCAATTAATAAGCGAAAGAACAGAAATGATTCATAACTATTTGCAGAAGCGACACCAAAAACGGGGATACTGCCGATAATCAACAAAGCGGTATATGTTTTACGTGGTCCGTACTTGTCACATAAAGGACCAACGATCAAACGGACTAAGATGGTGATTGCGACTGCTGCGATATTGATATTTGCGATTTGATCTTTAGTCAGATGAAATTCACCTGCAATGACTGGCATTAAAGGTGCACATGCAAACCAAGCAAAGAAACAAACGAAGAAAGCAAGCCAACTCATGTGGAATGCCCGCATCGCTGGTGCAGAAAAGTTAAATAACTTTATTGATGTGGCTTTTTTTGCCGATAAATCTAAAGACATTGCCATCTCCCATACTGAACGTATATTGCTTTGTTGACACAGCACTCTGTGTGAACAAACCGATCAGATCGGACATCGTTGGCCGTCTTACAATTTTTTGGAAAGTCGTCTTTGACTCAATAAATATTTAGCAAATGCTATGCCAACTTTAAGAAAGCAAAGCAAGAAATTATATTAATCATTGTTTTTTAATGATTTTTATAAATAAAAATAGCTTAGACACTACATTTTACCCCTATACAAAATAGGGCTTTATGAGGATGACCCGTTTTAAAGCACAATTCTTTCTGCTTCAAAAGAACTCTTTTTACGCACCAAAACAATACATTTTATGGTTTTAAAACATAGTTCTAAATTTTCTTTGGTTCTGAAATCAATGAACGATACAATAAAGCGCATAATGTAGATGCTAAAGGAGCGATTGCACCGAATAAGAATAACTCCAATGGCACCAATTTTGCTTTTAAAACAACATTCATCGTGCATCGTCTTAAATGCACACACACTTATCGTTTGATCTTTATACTTATGCCGAAACTCAGAATCGCACTTATTGATGATGATCAAGCCCGAGCTGAATACATCAAAACTTGTTTAATTGAACATGATTTTGATGTTGTTGCTTGCTTTACTCTTGATCACCTGAATATTTTCAAATTGGAACATCTTCAAGCAGATGTCATTTTGCTCGATATGGATCATCCACATCGTGACGTTATTGAAAGCTGTGTAAGTAACTTTGACCTACCCACTGTACTCTTTACTAAAAACACTGACAAAGACACCATCAAACAAGCAATTGATGCAGGCATCACTGCCTATATTGTTGATGGTATCGATCCAAGTCGTTTACATACCATTCTGGATATTTCGATTGAGCAATATAAAAAGCATAAAAAACTTGAATGTGATCTAAAAGATGCAAAAACAAAACTCGCAGATCGAAAAGATATTGAAAAAGCGAAAGTTTTACTGATGCAACTTCACGGTCTCACTGAAGATACAGCATTCCAATTATTAAGAAAAAATGCGATGAGTCATCGTATGACCATCGGTGAAATGGCACGTCGTCTACTCGATGCACAAGAGCTTTTAAACAATCAACTAAAGGATGAATAAATGAGCAGTTTAGAAAAAACAAAATTGCAACTTGGTTATATTCCTTTACTTGATTGCGTAGCACTGCTTTGGGCTAAACAACGCGGTTTTTTTGATGAAGAAGGATTAGATGTTCGGCTGATCAAAGAAGCTTCCTGGGCAAGTTTACGCGATCGACTGGCATTTGGTTTACTCGATGCTGCACATTGCTTATCTGCTATGTTACCTGCTGCTGCAATTGGCAATGATCAGATTGGTATTCCCTTACAAACACCATTGGTCTTAAGCGAGAGTCGTGCTTTTATTAGCCTGAGTCAGAAACTGTGTTATCAATTACAGATTCAAAAAGACGATACTGCGGAACAATCTGCTCAAAAGTTAGTAGATCATCTTAAACAAAATCATCCTGTTTCACTCGCGCATGTGTTTCAACATTCTATCCATCATTATTGTTTAAAAGAATGGCTTGCTTTGGCAGATAGGGAACTTGCAAAAAACATTCAAGTAAAAACCTTACCGCCATCGTATATGGTAGAAGCACTAAGCACTCATTTAGTCGATGGTTTCTGTGTGGGTGAGCCTTGGAATACCCAAGCTGAACTAGCAGGATTAGGACAAATTGTATGTTCAAGTCAGCAAATTATCCCAAATGTCGCAGATAAAGTGCTTGCTGTGACACATGATTGGGCAGAACAGCATCCGAATACATTAATCTCACTCACTCGAGCTTTAATCAAAGCACAGCAAGAGCTTAAATCGATTGAAGACTTTGCGCCAATTTGGGACCTTTTAGTCGAATTCGATATTATTCAGTTTGAATGTTCTGAAGAAGTGCATGTAGAAAAATACCATGCCATACAAAATATAGTTCGTCATCTGATTGAAAATGATGCACAACCCAAAGTGACTGACTTTGAATGGTTGTTTGAGCAAATGCAGCAATGGAATGCCTTAGAATCATCATCCGAAATATCTACTGAGCTCGCTCAAAATTGTCTACTGCCTCAGATTTATAAAACAGCAGCAGTA
>NZ_MELG01000112.1:65840-71236 GCF_001767535.1 Acinetobacter sp. GWC1_38_13
AAGACAGCTTTGAAAGACCCATAAGAGATACTACGCCAATCGAAAGTTGTCTCTTAAGTACGAAGTATATTATCGAAGCAATAGATATCTTTTTCGGACATTTTCATGTCATTAACTGCCATAACAAATGTGAAAATTCATCATTTTTGCCAACTTACAATTTATACGAATCTGCTTAATTGTCTTAGAGAAATACAATTTGCAAAGTGGATGTTTCATAAACTTTCATAATTTCCCAATGTCAAAAAGCATTTTGCTTATACTCTTTTGTAGTAGACAAAAGCACAATACAACTCTCAGTAAAACAATGCTTTAATCTTAAGAGATGTTTAACTATCGCCTCAACCAAGTTTAAAAAACCAACACTTTCACTCACTTAAGTTATGATCAAAATAAGACTTATAAGTGATTGACTCATCAGTTACACAAATCTCATGAACGATTCGGGTGAGTTCGGTTTAAAATGTTTTAAAAATAAATAAACCTATTTTTTTGTCATATTTTAACATTGCGATTTCCTTGCAAAGTTTTCATTATATGCACCATGCTTGGCATGCAACTTTCTTCACTCAGTAAAAGAAATTATAAAAAAATTGCAGAATTTTGTGCCATAATAAGCAAACTTTGCAGACATCTTGCAAATTAAATTTGCAATTTTAAAATTGGAGCAGGCTAAATGAGCTCAACCATTTTGGTGATTCACGGACCGAATTTGAACTTGCTAGGTAAGCGAGAACCAGAAGTATATGGTTATCTCACGCTAGACGATATTAACAAACAATTAATTGCTCAAGCCAAAGATTCATCTCTTACATTAGAAACATTCCAAAGCAACTGGGAAGGTGCAATTGTTGATCGTATTCATCAAGCACAAACTGAAGGTGTAAAGTTTATCATCATTAACCCAGCTGCACTCACCCACACTTCTGTCGCTTTGCGAGATGCATTATTGGGTGTTGCAATCCCTTTTGTTGAAGTTCATTTGTCCAATGTTCACGCTCGTGAAGCATTCAGACATCACTCTTTTCTATCCGATAAAGCCATTGGCGTAATTTGTGGCCTAGGTGCTAAGGGTTATTCCTTCGCACTCGATTACGCTATTGAAAAAATTCAATCTTCTAACTAATTTAGACATTGTAGGAACATGCACTCATGGATATCCGTAAAATCAAGAAACTCATCGATTTGATGATTGAATCTGACTTACAAGCCATTGAAGTTAAGGAAGGAGATCAATCTATTTCATTGACTCGTCCTACTCCAGTGTATGCTGCTGCACCTGTGGCGGCTGCGCCTACAACGGCAGCTCCAGCGGCTCCAGCAGCAAAAACTCCTCGTGGTGCTGTTGAAACATCACCAATGGTTGGTGTGTTCTATGCCGCTGCAAGCCCTGGTGAGGCACCATTTGTTAATGTCGGTCAAACCGTTTCTGCTGGTGAAACACTCGGAATCATCGAAGCAATGAAAATCATGAACCCGATCGAAGCAACCAAGAGCGGTGTGATTGAAGAAATTCTTGTAAAAAATGGTGAAGTCATCCAATTCGGCCAACCGCTTTTCCGCTACCGCGCTTAATAAGTTGGGGATTTCTATGTTGCAGAAAGTATTAATTGCAAACCGTGGTGAAATCGCCTTACGAATAACTCGGGCTTGTAAAACACTTGGTATTAAAACTGTCGGTATCTATTCAGACGCAGATAAAGATTTAATGCATTTACGCTTTGTCGATGAAGCGGTATGTATTGGACCAGGTACAAGTAGCGAAAGCTATCTGAATATTCCTGCAATTATTACTGCCGCAGAAATTACAGGTGCTGATGCGATTCACCCTGGTTATGGCTTCTTGTCAGAAAATGCTGAATTCGCAGAAATTGTTGAAAACTCAGGCTTCATTTTCATTGGTCCTCGACCTGAGCATATTCGTTTGATGGGGAATAAAGTCTCCGCGATTATTGCAATGAAAAAAGCTGGCGTACCTACTGTTCCTGGCTGTGATCACGCTGTTACCATTCACAATGCATTGGCTGAAGCACGCGAGATCGGTTTCCCATTGATCGTGAAAGCGGCAGCTGGCGGTGGTGGTCGTGGTATGCGTATTGTTGAACGTGTCGACACATTACTTGAGTCTGTTCAAGCCGCTCAACGTGATGCTGAGATGTGGTTTGGCGACGATACAGTTTATATGGAACGTTTCCTGCAAAAGCCTCGTCATGTTGAAGTACAAGTACTAGGTGATGGTAATGGTCATGCGATTCATCTATATGATCGTGACTGTTCATTGCAACGCCGCCATCAGAAGGTTCTAGAAGAAGCACCTGCTCCAAACTTACCTGAACAAGCGCGTGCGGATATTCTTGAAGCTTGCGTAAATGCTTGTAAGTTAATGCAATATCGTGGTGCTGGGACATTTGAGTTCTTGTTTGAAGATGGTGAATTCTTCTTTATCGAGATGAATACACGCGTTCAAGTGGAACACCCTGTTACTGAAATGGTGACTGGAATTGATATCATTGAACAACAACTTCGAATTGCTGCAGGTCTTGGCCTAGATATCGAACAGCATGAAGTTGAAGTGAAAGGTCATGCGATCGAATGCCGTATCAATGCAGAGGATCCAACGACATTCTTACCATCACCAGGTAAAATTGAAAGTTTTTATGCACCTGGTGGCGCAGGAATTCGCTTAGATTCTCATATTTATCAGGGTTATAGCATTCCACCATACTATGACTCGATGATTGCAAAACTAATTTCATATGGCAAAGACCGTGAAACTTCTTTAGCTCGTATGCGTCAAGCACTTGATGAAATGATTTTGACAGGCATCAAAACCAATATTCCATTACACAAAGATTTAATCTTAAAAGATAAAAACTTTTGTGAACAAGCAATGGATATTCACTATTTAGAAAAACATTTGTTAAAGCAGCTTGAACCGCAAGCTGAGAAAGCATAATAAAAAAGCCTCTTAAGAAATTAAGAGGCTTTTTTATATCAACTACAAATTATGGCAACACACGACGCAAGGTCGCAAAACACTTCTCACCTTTCTCATTAGCACAGAAATCAATCGTATGTTCGTTTGACCATTTCACGAAGTATTGAGAAACCTCACCTGTCTGATCCTGTTTTTGTCCTGAGCAATCAGTTTCGTTATTGTCATATTTGATTTGCAAAATTAAAGCAGGTAATCGTTCCTTGTGATCTTCTGAAGGTTGATAATCATATAAGCCATATGACCACTCATTACCGCTTTTAATCACAACATCGCTCATTCCTCGAAAATTGTAGTATTCGGTACACTTCTTATTATTTGGAATTTCCATTCCCCACAACCCCATAATTTCAGGGCGTGTAGTTACACGGATCGCATTTGCTTTCGCAGCTTGTTGTACTGTTGTTGCTTTATCAGTTACGACTGTATCCGCCATAGTCCATGTCGAGAAAGCCCATAATAATCCAATAATATAAATATTTTTCATAGATTTAATAAAGTCGTCATCTTAACGTCGCATAGGCTTAACTTAGCATATTTTTATTTAAAATCACCCAATCATAACCATATAAACACAATATTTTTTATATGGATTTTATTTGATTGTTATCCGATTTATTTCGGGTATTCTAGATATTTAAAAAATAGATATTGTTTACTTTATAAAGAGTTAGCTTTAGGGATAAAAACCATGAATTTTTCTGAATATGTACAATATGATGGTCTCGGACTAGCCGCATTAGTCAAAAATAAAGAGATCCATGCTTCTGAACTTTTGAAGATTGCATTAGAGCGTAATGAAAAGGTAAATCCTAAACTTAATGCCATTATCATTCCAATGTATGAACAAGCCAAACAACGCGCTCAGCAAGAGCGTCATGGGGCGTTTGCTGGTGTTCCCTTTTTAGTTAAAGACCTATTTCAAGAATACCAAGGTGTTCCAACGTCATATGGAAGCAATTCACTAAAGAAGTTCAACTATACGCCTGACTTTAATGCAGAAATTGTCAATCGTTGGGAAAATGCGGGGATTATCACTTTTGGTCGCACGAATACCCCAGAGTTCGGAATCAAAGGAATTACTGAACCTGAAGCTTGGGGTGCATGCCGAAATCCATGGAACTTAAAACATAATAGCGGCGGCTCATCGGGAGGGTCTGCTTCTGCTGTAGCAGCTGGAATCGTTCCTATTGCTGGTGCTGGTGATGGTGGTGGATCTATTCGCATTCCTGCATCCTATTGTGGACTATTTGGATTAAAACCGAGCCGAGGACGAACTCCTTGGGGACCTCAATACAGTGAAGCGATGCATGGTGCTGCAATGCAGCATGTTTTGTCTAAATCAGTCCGAGATAGCGCAGCAATGCTTGATGCTGTACATGGGCCAGAACAAAGCTCTCTGTTTAGGATTCAATCACCTGAACAAAAATATATAGATATTATTCAACAAGCTCCTAAGAAATTAAGAATTGCTTTTAATACCCAATCCCCAATCGGAACCAAGGTATCGAAAGATGCGATTCAAGCCGTCGAACATACAGCAAAACTATTAGAATCACTTGGGCATATTGTTGTTGAAGATCAACCACAAATTAATGGACTTGAACTCGCAAAAGATTTTATTACTACATGGTTCAGTCAATTCTCATACATGCAAGCACAGATCAAATTAATGTCGGATACCACCGATGATGATTTCGAACTTGATTCGGTGGCTTTAGCAGCGTTTGGAGCAAAAACGAGTGCAACCGAATATATTCATACTTTAAATAATTGGGGAAGCTACAGTACACAGATGAACTTGTTCTTTGAGCAATATGATCTGTATCTAACCCCCTCAACAGCATCTGTTGCTCCTAAAAATGGTGAAATTGTTACTCCTGCTTGGCAGAAGCCGATTTTAAAAGCTTTGCTCAAAGTCGGGAAAGCACATTATTTAGCTCAAGGAAAACTCGTCGATAAAATGGTTCAGGATAATTTGAGCTGGGTCCCATTTACTCAATTAGCAAATGTCACGGGCTTACCTGCTATGTCCGTACCGCTATATTGGAATAAAAATGGTTTGCCTTTAGGGAGTCAATTTATTGCGCCTTTCGGACGTGAAGATCAATTACTGCAACTAGCAGCACAATTAGAACAAGCACAACCTTGGATGCCTCAGTATCAAAATATTAAAATTTAAATTAACTTTTGGCTGCTGCTTCCACCCGATTCGGCAGCCAATAGATCAGCAATAATCCGAATAACACCACTACACTTGCATATAAAAAAATTGTTGCGCCAGTTAATTGTTGCCAATAATGCCCTGCCAGTAAACTTCCTGAAGCTACTCCAAGTCCCCACATCGTACTGTATAGTGCCTGCCCGCGACCTTGTTGCTCAGGTGAAAAGTTTTGGAAAA
>NZ_MELG01000113.1:0-31291 GCF_001767535.1 Acinetobacter sp. GWC1_38_13
CCTTTAAATTGCACGATTTTCTCTATGTTTCAACAAGAAATCTCTCAATTAAACTTACAACAATTCAAAGCTGGCGAAAAACGCTGGATTGGTTCGCTTCTTGGGTCATCTGCTGCACTACTATTCAAAGAAATTGCCACTCAGAATTCTAATTTATATGTAATTGTTGCACGAAATAATCAACATCTTGCACAGCTTGAAAGTGAGCTTGAATTTTATGGCATAAAACCAACAATCTTTCCTGACTGGGAGATTTTGCCATATGATCGATTATCTCCGCACCAAGATATTGTCTCCGAGCGTTTGGCTATTTTATCTAATATGCCACAAAAGGGGATTTTATTAATTTCTGCTAGTACTTTGGCTCAACGTGTTGCACCTTACTCATGGGTTGTTGGTGAGCATTTTGATATTAAAGTTGGTCAAAAACTTGATTTAGAAGCACAGAAAAAACAATTAGTCCAAGCAGGTTATCGCTTAGTTGATACTGTTTATGATCATGGTGAGTTTGCAGTTCGCGGCAGTATTATGGACATATATGCATCTGGACAAGATCAACCTATTCGTATCGACTTATTTGATGATGAAATTGAAAGCCTGAAGTTTTTCGATCCTGAAACGCAAAGAACAACTGAATCATTAAAGAATTTTACTGTATTACCTGCTAAAGAGTTTCCTCTCAAAGAAGGTAGAGCAACATTCCGAGATCGCTATGCGGAAAGTTTCCCTACCGCAAATCCCAAGAAAAATCCTATCTATCAAGATGTACTCGAAGGTATAGCAACACCAGGGTTAGAGTTTTATTTTCCTTTATTTTTTGATAAAAAGTTAATGGAAGCGCAAAGTATGTTAATGACATACTTACCAAAGAATTGCGTTGTCATTACAAATAATGAAGTTGAAGATGAATTAATTAGTTTTTGGAAGGAAGTCGTTCGTCGTTACGAAGATCGTCGTCACAATATTGATCAACCGATCCTTCCTCCTGAAGATCTATTTTTAATGCCTAATCATGTTTTACAGGCATTAAATCAATTTCCAAGAATTCTTGCTTCGGCAGATACTTTCGACGAGAAAGCTGGTGTTCTAAATTTATCAGCAGAGCAACCTCCAAAACTCGCTGTAGATCCTAAAAAAGAGCAGCCTTTTCAAGCTGTCAAAAACTATATCGATCAAATTAAATTTCCTGTGCTTTTAGTCGCTGAAAGTGCAGGACGACGCGAAACTTTAAAAGATGCGCTGCGCTCAGTTTTAGGAGAAATTCAAACAATCGATAGCTTTGCTCAATTCCAAAAGGATAAGTTAAAAGTTGCGATTACCAGTGCTCCTTTAGACCGTGGTTTACTTCTCACAGATCAATTATCCGTTATATCTGAAAATCAACTTTACGAACACAGAGTTGTTCAACGTAGACGAAAACGCCAGCAAGAAGTCTCAGAAGAGTTTTTAATTCGGAGTCTAACCGAACTGAGTATAGGTGCACCTGTCGTACATATTGATCATGGTGTTGGACGTTATGCGGGATTAGTCACCTTAGAGATTGATCAGCAAGATCATGAGTTTTTACAACTTGATTATGCTGATGGGGCTAAGGTCTATGTTCCTGTCACTAATTTACATTTGATCAGTCGCTATAGTGGTGGAGATCCTGATCTTGCGCCTTTGCACAAATTAGGTACAGATACATGGAGTAAAGCTAAGCGCAAAGCCTTAGAGCAAATTCATGATGTAGCGGCTGAGTTATTGCATATACAAGCTCGTCGACAATCAAAACCAGGTTTTGCGTTTGAGCTAGATCACACGGCATATATGCAATTCGCAAGTGGCTTCGCTTATGAGGAGACACTAGACCAAGCCAATGCGATTGAATCAACTCTTCATGACATGCAACTTGCGAAACCTATGGATCGTTTGGTTTGTGGTGATGTTGGTTTTGGAAAAACTGAAGTTGCGATGCGAGCAGCCTTTGTAGCAGTACAAAACAATAAACAAGTCGCAGTTTTGGTGCCGACGACTTTACTTGCACAACAGCATTATGAGTCGTTCAAAGATCGCTTTGCGGATACAGCAGTTCGTATCGAAGTTTTATCACGTTTCGGAAGCAACAAAACGCATCTAAAAATCATTGAAGATTTGGCTGATGGCAAAGTTGATATCGTGGTCGGAACCCATAAAATTCTGCAAGAAAATGTACAGTTTAAAAATTTAGGTTTAATGATCGTCGATGAAGAACATCGTTTTGGTGTGCGCGATAAAGAGCGTATCAAAGCACTTCGTGCCGATGTGGATATGCTTACGCTGACAGCAACTCCAATTCCTCGTACCTTAAATATGGCATTCTCTGGAATGCGTGATTTATCTATTATTGCGACGCCACCAGCACGCCGTTTAGCCGTAAAAACTTTTGTTCAAGAGCATACGGATGACTCTGTGAAAGAGGCAATTCTGCGTGAATTATTGCGTGGTGGACAAGTCTACTTCTTACATAATGAAGTCGATACAATCGAACGAGCTGCAGAAAGTATTCGAACCTTGGTTCCAGAAGCTCGTGTAGCAGTTGCTCATGGACAAATGCGTGAGCGTGAACTTGAACAAGTCATGCAGCAGTTCTACCACAAAGAATATAACGTACTGGTTTGCTCTACGATTATAGAAACGGGTATTGATGTACCGAATGCCAATACAATCATTATAGAACGTGCCGATAAACTAGGTTTGGCCCAGTTGCATCAACTTCGCGGTCGTGTTGGGCGTTCACATCACCAAGCCTATGCTTATTTGCTCGTACCATCACTCAAACATTTGAAAGGTGACGCTGAAAAACGTTTAGATGCAATTCAAAGAGCTTCAACACTTGGTGCTGGTTTTATGCTGGCGACAGAAGATTTAGAGATTCGCGGTGCTGGTGAGCTCTTAGGTGAGCAGCAAAGTGGTTCAATGCAAGCAATTGGCTACAGCTTGTATATGGAGATGCTTGAAAAGGCAACCAAGGCGATTCAAAAAGGTAAAACTCCTAATTTCGATGCTCCGCTTTCACTTACTGCTGAAATTAACTTACATATGCCAGCATTGATTCCAGATGATTATTTGGGCGATGTTCATCAACGTTTATTGTTCTACAAGCGTATTAGTAATACAGATACACAAGAAAAACTGGATAATATCCGAATGGAGTTGATTGACCGTTTTGGTATTCCACCTCAAGCGGTTAAACAGTTGTTCAGCGTTCACCAAGTGCGCCTTAAAGCGGAACAACTTGGAATTACAAAAGTCGATGTGAATACAAACGGTGGGTATATCGAGTTTTCTCCTGATACACCTGTACAAGCAATCAGTATCATTCAGTTGATGCAGAAGAACCCAACTCACTATCGTATGGAAGGTGGTCAGCGATTGAAATTGACAGTTCACTTGTCAGAATACGAAGAGCGTATCAAGTTTATTGTGACCTTGCTGAACAAGTTATTAAGTGAGTTGAATGGCTAATTAAAAAATCAGATTTGAGGGGAGAAGTATCATTCGATACAGAATCATTTTTTGGTCGGATGATGCGTCAATAACTGAGGAAAATCATTGTTATTTGTAATCAAACAGGTTACTAATAATATTCACATCACAACTGATGTGATAGTATTGACCATTATTATTTTGCATCATTTATAAAGATATGTTTAGTTTGCATCCACAACTTGCTCAAGATACATTTTTTGTAGGCGACTTTCCGCTTTCAACATGTCGTTTAATGAATGATATGCAATTTCCTTGGCTAATTCTTATACCACGTGTTCCTGGAATAACTGAGTTATATGAACTCAGTCAAGCCGATCAGGAACAATTTTTACGTGAATCGAGTTGGTTGTCTAGTCAGCTTTCTCGCGTATTCCGTGCTGACAAGATGAATGTAGCGGCACTTGGTAATGTTGTACCACAGCTTCATTTTCATCATGTTGTACGTTATCAAAATGATGTTGCGTGGCCTAAACCAGTTTGGGGTACTCCAGCTGTACCATACAGCAGCGATGTTCTTGCTCATATGCGTCAAACCCTTATGCTTGCATTACGTGGTCAGGGTGATATGCCTTTTGATTGGCGCATGGACTGATTTAGTCAAGAGGATTGTAGGTCTTCTTAGATAAGGAAGGAGTAGAGGGTGCCACTAGATAGGTTAATCGATAAAGAACCTAGACAGTTCGCTTATTTCCATCGTTTGATGGGATATTCGATTTTGTCATTAATTTTGGTTATTTATACTTTTACTTCTTCTAGCGCTAATCACCAACTCTATATTCTTCCAATTTTATTAGTTTTCTTTTTACTGTCTCCTAAGCTTGAAAAATGGCTTCAATACAAATTTGATCGTGATACAGAGAAGAACGTTTTATTTGGCATAGAGGCTGTTATCGTTGCCATTGTTTTAGCTGGATTACATTTAAGCCTAGTACCTACATTTACAATCCTATTTGCACTACTTTATGTAGGTTTAAACAATAAAATTACTTTACCAGTAGCATCATTAATTATTTTGATTGGTGTGCTGACCTTTTATTTTTCAACATTTTTTATATTTGGTGCGGAAGAATATTTTGAACCGACTAATCCTGAACTTACAGTGGTGAGTTTACTTGGATTGATGATGTTCATTGTGATTGGTAACTACTATCAACATCGTCGTTTGAATATTCTAGGTCAGCAACGTCAGCATTATCATAATCAAATGACTCGTTATATTGCCTTTGCAAATCAACTAAGTCGTTATGCTCCATTACAGTTGTGGCAGTCGATTATGCGTGGCGAGGCTGAAGCTAAAATTGAATATAAACGTAAAAAATTAACGATCTTCTTCTCTGATATCCAGGGTTTTACAGAGCTTTCTGAAAGTTTAATTCCAGATGATTTAGCTTTCTTATTAAATGATTATTTAAGTCATATGACGGAAATTGCAAAACAGTATGAAGCAACCGTCGATAAGTTTATGGGTGATGCGATCCTGATTTTCTTTGGTGATCCAAACTCTCAAGGTGTAGAACAAGATGCGAAGTCTTGTGTTGAAATGGCCATCGCAATGCGCCAACAGATGAAATTGCTACGCGAACGCTGGAAAAAAATGGGTTATCCAGCATTACATATTCGCATGGGAATAAGTACAGGATATTGTCACGTTGGGAATTATGGTGCTTCACATCGTATGGCATATACGATTGTAGGTCGTGATGTAAATCTGGCAGCCCGTTTGCAATCAGCTGCTGAAGTTGATGAAATTTTGATTGCAGATGATACACATCAGTTAATTAAAAATGAATTTCTGTGTGTTCCTAAAGTGCCGATCTATTTGAAAGGGATTCAAGGTCCTGTGAAAACATGGCAAGTCATGGAGAAATTCACAGGCAAAAAATCAGATACACAAAAATGGTTTGATTTTGAATATAAGGGTTTTCATTTGGTGCTGAATTTTGAAGAAGTACAAAATTATGAATACCCTGAGCTGGTAGAAATTCTAGAGAAAATGATTCAGAGAATCAAAACACAGCAAAAAATTACTAATGCACAAGGCATTCCACGTTTAAATCTCGATGATGAGGTTAAGCAATAGATTATTTTTTCTTCTGTATTGCAAAACTCTACCACATAAAAAAACTCCTCATTTAGAGGAGTTTTTTTATGTCACTAATTTTTGAAAATTTAGTGATTTTCTGAAGCATGGTTGATTGTGTATTTAGGAATTTCAATTTCTAAATCTTCATCAACAATTTCAACTTGACACGAAAGGCGAGAGTCTGGCTCCAAACCCCATGCACGGTCAAGTAAATCGGCTTCCACGTCATTCATTTCTTCGAGGCTGTCAAAACCTTTACGGACAATGACGTGACATGTGGTACATGCGCATGACATATCGCATGCATGTTCAATTTTGATGCCTTGCTTAAGTAAGCTTTGGCATAAATTTGCATTTTTTTCCACTTCGAATTCTGCACCTTCAGGACAGAATTGAGCATGAGGGAGAACTTTAATACGTGGCATATTGATCACCTATACCTTTAGTTTGAGTTTGACCAATCTTCGAGTTTTGTACCCTTTAAGGCATGGTCAATATGTCGATTCATACGAAGTGCTGCAAACGCATCGCTGTGGGTTTTAAGTTGTTGAACAGCATTTTCAATTGCTTCTAACTCATTAGTTTTTAAGCGAGCTTTAAGTGCTTCAGCAGCGAGAATTAAATCACGAGCTTGTTGCTGAGAAAGTAAATCTTTATCAGCTTTTAAAGCTTGTTCTAGAGCTTCTAATTCACGTTCTGCTTCAACTTTTGTTTCTTGCAAATGGCGAAGTTGTTTATCTTCTTCAGCATGCTGGAAACCTTCAATTAATAAACGTTCCGTATCTGCAGCTGATAAACCATAAGAAGGTTTGATATCAATTTGTGCTTGAACACCAGAGGTTGTTTCTTTTGCAGAGACTGTTAATAAACCATCAGCATCAACTTGGAATGTAACTTCAATACGCGCTTGACCAGCTGTCATCGGTGGAATGCCATGCAAAACAAAGCGACCTAGTGAACGACAATGTTCAACTAAATCTCGTTCACCTTGTACGACATGAATCAGCATGGCAGTTTGTCCATCTTGATAAGTCGTGAATTCTTGACGGCGAGCTACAGGAATTGCTGTATTGCGCGAAATCAAACGCTCTACCAGACCGCCCATAGTTTCTAAACCTAATGAGAGTGGAGTAACATCAAGCAATAAAGAGCCATCTTGGCTGTTACCGATGAGCTGATTTGCTGTGATTGATGCACCAATTGCAACTACTTCATCTGGATTAATTGTACATAAAGGTTCACGTTTAAATATATCGCGAACTGCTTTTTGTACTGCATAAGAACGAGTAGAACCGCCAACTAAAACAACATGTTCAATTTCATCTAATTCAAGTTTTGCATCGCGTAATACGCGTTTACATACACTGATTGTTTTATCGAGTGCGACCTGAATGATTGATTCAAATGTTGGGCGATCTAAAACTAGACGATCATCGAATAATTTTAATTCAGCAGATTCATGATCAGTGAGTTGCTCTTTAGCTTGGCGTGCAGCAACGACAAAAACTGCGTATTCTTCATCACTTAGAGTTTCAATGCTAAGCTGTTTTTTTGCCCATTTCACGATTAAGCGGTCGAGGTCATCACCACCTAATGCAGTATGACCACCTGTGGCTAATACTTCAAACACACCTTGTGAGAACCGCAAGATAGATACGTCAAACGTACCACCACCTAGATCATAAATTACATAATTACGATCTGTACTGAGATTGGTATCCTGATCTAAACCATAAGCAACAGCAGCAGCTGTTGGTTCATTAAGTAAGCGCAGTACATTTAAGCCAGCTAATTGAGCAGCATCACGAGTTGCTTGACGTTGTGCTTCATCAAAATATGCAGGAACCGTAATAACTGCACCATTAACTGGATTTTTTAAGCTTGCCTCAGCACGTTCTTTTAATTCTTTTAAAATCTCAGCGGAAATCTCAACAGGTGTTTTTCGACCTGCAGCAGTTTCAAATGCTGGCATTTCATTTTCAGCACCAACAAGCACATAAGGATGTTGGAATTTAATATCTGCTTGAGAACGTCCCATGAAACGCTTAACAGAAACAATTGTATTTTTAGGATCAGTCAACATGAACGGCTTAGCTTCATAGCCGAATGTAGTTGTATCCTTTGCATAATGAACGATAGAAGGGAGTAAAACTCGGTCTTTATCGTCTTGTAGAACTTTCGGTTTTCCCGATAGCACTGTCGCCACTAAAGAGTGGGTTGTTCCTAAGTCTATACCGATCGCAATTCGATGTTCGTGCGGCGCAGTAGATTGACCAGGTTCAGCAATTTGCAAAAGTGCCATGCGTGAGGTATCCCTTGAAAATAATTGGTAACGGCAGACTAAAAATCATCATCTAAGTCGAAGCTATCTTCTTCGTCTAACATGCGATCTTCGGCTTTATCAATATCGTTCATTACGCGTTGGAAAAAGCGTAATTTACGTACCGTATCACGAGCTTCAGCCCAATCTTCGTCAGCATAATCAATTTTGAATTCGCGGACTAATCCATCAATCCATTGTTGAACGTCTACTTTTAATGTACGTAATTGATCTGTTGATCTAGCCTCATCAAGTTGCTCGCGCATCTCAAGTGCTGATTGTAGAAATTCAAAATCATTGATGGATTGATCAAGATGGTGATCTTGCTTTTTTAAGGCAAGTAAATATGCAGCACGACTATCAACTTGTGAAAGTACTTTAAACGCTTGATTGATTTCACTTGACTTAATTAACGCCTGATCTTTGTCAGCAGCTTTATCTGGATGATATTGCTGTTGCAAATTCAAAAACTGTTTTTTTAAAGCTGCCAAATCTATATCGAGTGCTTCGGGTAATTGGAACAACTCAAAATGATTCATGGGAGATGAATTCCGCTATTGATAAATACATTAAAACAGTGCGGAACACACTGTTTTAATGAATAAAAAAGAGGGTGATGTAGTTTTAGACTGTAAATGATTCACCACAGCCACATTCACCTTTTTGATTTGGGTTGTTGAACTCAAAGCCTTCATTGAGACCATTTTTAACATAGTCCATCTCTAAACCTTCGAGATAAACTAAGCTTTTAGGATCCACAAAAACTTTAACACCGAACTGCTCAAATACTTGATCATGTGTGTCAACATCATCAACAAACTCAAGTACATAAGCTAATCCAGAGCAACCCGAAGTTTTCACACCAACACGAATGCCTTCACCCTTACCACGATTCTGTAGGTAATTGCTGATGTGAGTCGCAGCATTTTCAGTTAAATGGATCATGAAAACTCCAATGTGTTACGTCGTTAAACTATTAAGCTTTCGCTTTTTTGCCACGATAATCTTCAATCGCAGCTTTAATCGCATCTTCAGCCAATACAGAACAGTGTACTTTTACTGGTGGAAGAGCAAGCTCTGTTGCAATATCAATGTTTTTGATTGCTTGAGCTTCATCAAGAGTTTTACCTTTTAACCATTCAGTTACAAGGGAACTTGATGCGATTGCAGAACCGCAACCATAAGTTTTGAAGCGAGCTTCTTCAATTACGCCATTATCATCGACTTGGATTTGTAAGCGCATTACATCACCACAAGCTGGTGCACCGACCATACCTGTGCCAACGTTTTCAGCATTTTTATCCAAAACACCCACATTACGAGGATTTTCGTAATGATCAATTACCTTTTCACTATAAGCCATTTCGCTTCTCCAAACCTCGGGGTCAGCCTAATATTAATATGAGGGTTAAAACACGTTTTTCAATTCAAGTTCAATGAATTAGTGTTCAGCCCATTCAACTGTTGAAAGGTCGATACCTTCTTTGTACATATCCCAAAGCGGAGAAAGTTCACGAAGTTTCTCAACAGCAGCTTTGGTAATTGTCAATACGTGATCGATATCAGCTTCAGTGGTGTACTTACCAAAGCTAAAGCGAATTGAACTATGTGCCAATTCATCAGATAAACCTAGAGCACGTAATACATATGATGGTTCAAGTGTTGCAGAAGTACATGCAGAACCACTTGAAACGGCTGCATCTTTCAATGCCATCATTAAAGATTCACCTTCAACAAAGTTGAAGCTGACATTTAAATAATTTGCAACGTTTTGAGTAGGGTGGCCATTTAAGAAAACTTGTTCTAAGTCTTGTAAGCCATTCCAAAGTTTGTCGCGTAATTGGCGTAGACGTTCTTGTTCAGCATGCATGGTTTTACCAGCAATTTCGAACGCTTCACCTAAACCAACGATTTGATGTGTTGGTAAAGTACCAGAGCGCATACCACGTTCATGACCACCACCATGCATTTGCGCTTTTAAGCGAACGCGTGGATTACGACGAACATATAATGCACCGATACCTTTAGGACCATAAATTTTATGACCAGAGAAACTCATTAAATCGATTTTCATAGTTGAAAGATCGATATCTACTTTTCCAGCAGCTTGAGCGGCATCTACGTGGAAGAATGTTTTATTCGCACGTGTTAATTCACCGATTGCAGCAACGTCAGTAATTGTACCAATCTCATTATTCACCATCATAAGTGAAACAAGGATCGTATCTGGACGTAAAGCAGCTTTTACCATTTCAGGTGTAATTAGACCTGTACGTGGTTCTGGCTCGAGATAGGTGATTTCAAAGCCTTCTTCTTCAAGCTCACGACATGGGTCTAAAACAGCTTTATGTTCAATTTTACTTGTAATAATGTGCTTGCCTTTTGAACCATAAAACTGAGCGATACCTTTGAGTGCTAAGTTATCAGATTCAGTCGCACCAGAAGTCCACACAATTTCACGTGGATCAGCTTTGATAAGATTAGCGACTTGTTCACGCGCGTATTCAACTTTTTCTTCGGCTTGCCAACCATAAGCATGCGAGCGGGATGCAGGATTACCAAAAGTCCCTTCGAAGGTTAAGCATTCCATCATACGTTCTGCAACTTCAGGAAGGACAGGAGTGGTTGCTGCGTAATCAAGATAAATTGGACGTTTCATGTCAAATACCTGTAACCGATAAAAGAGCTGAGTCAAAGCTTGTAGAGTTTTGGCGCAGAGCGACAGTTTGTACATTGTCGCGTGCAATTAAATCTGCAAGTGTGATTTTGGCGAGATAATCGGCAATATGGTGGGAGAGTTCTTGCCATAAGTCATGCGTTAAACACATTGCACCATTTTGGCAGTTTCCTTTATGGTCGCAACGAGTCGCATCAACAGTTTCATTTACAGCTTCGATGATTTCTAGCACTGTGATCTCACTTGCAATACGCGCAAGATGATATCCGCCATTTGCACCACGAACGCTTGAAACTAACCCATGGCGCTTAAGCTTTGCGAATAATTGTTCGAGATAAGCGACAGAGATGGATTGGCGTGCTGCTATTTCCGCAAGCGTGATCGTTTGTTCAGTTGGCTGCAAAGCTAAATCAAGTAGAGCAGTCACTGCGTAACGACCGCGAGTTGTAAGACGCATGATTCGGTACACATGGTTAGACTAGATGTCTAAATTTTATGAATTCCGACTAAAATAGTCAAGTTTTTTAATTGCCAATATGTGTGTGAAAAGTGAAATATAAAGTTTTTATTGTATCCACATATTATACACAAAAAAACCAATCAAAATAAAGCTAAATACAGCAAAGCAGATATTGATCAAGCGTTGGCGCTTTTGGAGTCTATGGATTCGATTTTGATATTGTTTTACTTCCACGAGTAATGAGTTTATTTCTGAGCGTTGTTGATCAATTTTATCTAGCAAAGGTGCAATTCTTTGCTGTGAGGCTAAGGTTTCAGCATCATCATCGAATGCACTAAACCACTGTTTCCAGTTAGCAAATATGCTTGGGAGTGTCAAATGCGGTGCTAAATCTAAAAACTCTTCGGCAAGTGAGGTTTCACCTAAAAGTCGCATGTTGTGAATGCTGCGCTGATTATTAAACACAAATATTTTAGTAAGATCGATCAGCGTACTATTGATTTCAAGATCAATTTTTCGATCTAAAGACTGCATATCAAATAGCAATCCTTTGTCTGTGAACTGAATATAAAAATCAAAGAAAGGGATATAGCTATTGATACGTAAAGTCACACGCTGGTCAATAAATCGTTTCGCCTGTAGACGAAGTGCTGAATCATGAGTCAGGATAAATGAGAAAAAAGTTTCTAAAACAATGATAACAAAGTTTAGCAACAAATGAGGATGTCTATGTCTTTGTTGCGTTTCACTCATGAGTCTCTTTTTCCTTACCAGTCAATAGATATAACCATAAAGCATATAAACTTGAGCATCCTTGCTCAATGATTAATATTAATTTACATGACTTTGTAGCTTTGTAGAACAGTTTTTTAAAACGATCAAGTCTTAACTTTGATATTATAAAAACATTTTTATGGTTAAATACGACATACTGTTTGTAAAGTGCTTAGGAGCATTGGTCTATGGATAACACTAACCTTGAAAATTCAGGTGAAGAAGCCGAGGTGAAAACCAAATTAAAATCAAAGAGTTCTAAAAAATCTGCTTTGGATTTCAAAAAATATACACAACAAATTTGGCTGGCAGGTTTAGGTGCATTTTCACGAGCTGAAGAAGAAGGAAATAAATTATTTGACTCGCTTGTAAAAGTTGGTGAAGAGCTTGAGTCAAAAACTGTTGATTTCGCAGATAACACCGTTGGGAAAGTCACTGAGAAGGCGAAAGAGTCTGTGACTGACACTAAAGACAAAGTAGAAAAAATTTTAGACACAGGTGTAAATCACTCTTTAAATCGAATCGGTTTGGTTACTCCTAAAGATCTACAGCATATTGAACAGCTTTTGGTGCAGCTTCATATCAAAGTTGATGCTTTAATTGAAGAAAATAACCAACTAAAGGCCAAATTGAATAAAAAGTAAAAAAACTCCTGACGCTCGTCCGTTTATGTCGTATTTCAGTATTTATTTTGGTTAAAACGCCTTTCTAGTATTGCGTTCTCCCCTAAAGCATTGCTATAAAGGCGGCATGGCCTTTTAAACTATAGCCTTGGATCTTAACAAACGATATTAAGAGGATATTTTTTATCATGAATAAATCAGAATTAATTGATGCGATTGCTGAAAAAGGGGGAGTATCTAAGTCGGATGCTGGTAAGGCACTTGACGCAACAATTGCATCGATCACTGAAGCACTAAAAAAGGGTGATACGGTTACTTTAGTCGGTTTTGGTACTTTTAGTGTCAAAGAGCGTGCTGCTCGTACTGGTCGTAATCCTAAAACTGGTGAAGAGCTACAAATTAAAGCTAGCAAAGTACCAAGTTTTAAACCAGGTAAAGGTTTGAAAGATTCAGTTGCGTAATCTTTTTAAATCAATAAACGCACCATCTCGGGTGCGTTTTTTATTTATCGAATGAAAAAGTTGATTTGAGCTTTATTCTGCATTCATTCGCTTTTATTTTTCAGTTAAAATTGCCCCGAAATAAAATATTGGAATTCTCATGGAATCTTTTCGTACACTCATTAAGGGTTGGCTTGGCAAAGTCCTTCTAGTTTTGTTTTTGACCCCTTTAGCGCTTGTAGGTATTGAAGGATATTTTAGTGGAGGCAATAAAGCAGATGTTGCAAAATCTGTAAATGGCCAAGATATTTCTAATAAAGAATTAGAAACAGCAACTAAAAATTATAAAGATCAATATTTATCCTTAGTAAAGGGTGATGAGTCTCTTTTGAACCTCTCTCTTATTCAAGAAAAAGCATTAGATGCACTGATTGCTCGTAGCTTGTTACAACAACAAGCAGAAAAACTAGGGATTTCCCTAAGTGATACGCAACTTGAGCAAATGTTGGCTCAACAACCAAGCTTTCAAGAAAACGGACAATTTTCACAAAAGCTCTATGAAAATTATCTACGCTCTGTTGGTATGACCAATCAAGGCTTGGTTGCTAGTCTACGTCAAGACCATGCTTTAAAAATGATTTCATCGACATTGATGGATTATGCTTTGGTAAGCAAATCTGATTTACAGCAACTTGCTAATTTACAAACAGAACAACGTACTTTGCATTTAGCTAGCATTAAGTTAGATGATTACAAAAAGGGTATTACTGTTTCTAATCAAGAAATTGCAGATTATTACAACAAGCATAAAAACCAATTTAAACAGGTTGCTAATGTTGATGTGGATTATGTGGTTTTAACACCAGCATTATTGCCACAAGCAAATGTAGCTCCTTCTGAAGCTGAGTTACAGCAGGCATATAAAGCATTCGTTGATAAACAACAGAAAGATGTGAAGCGAGAAGTTAAACATATTCTGATTACAACGGATTCAAGAGATGCAGCGACAGCTCAGAAATTGGCAAATGATGTATACGCTAAAATTCAGTCAGGCATGTCATTTGCTGATGCTGCAGCGCAATTTTCAGAAGACCCTTCTTCTAAAACACAAGGTGGTTTAGTTGAAGCTTATGCTCCTGGTGTGTTTTCAGCAGACTTTGATAACGCTGTTAATTCTTTGAAGAATGGTCAGATTTCTAAACCAGTTAAGACACAGTACGGTTATCATATTATCGCTGCAAACGCTCCTGCAATTGATATCCCATCGTATGAAGCTGAAAAACCGCGCTTAATTGCTGAAGTGCAGAAAACAAAACAAGCCAATTTATTTAGCGATACAGTGAATAGTCTAAATGAAATGGTTGTGGGGAATGATTCATTAGATGCCGTGGCTCAAGAAGTTAAAGGCGTTCGTGTTGAATCTGCTAAAGGTGTTACTTTAACAACGCAAAATCCTTATTTAAGCGATTTAAATGTAAAAGCAAAATTGTTTAATGATGATGTAAAAAATGGTGATCGCAATGCATCATCAAGTATTCAATTAGCAAATGGTGATACGATCTGGATCAAGGTGCGTGATTATCGTGCTGCTGGAGTCAAGACACTTGCTCAAGCAACTGCTGAAGTCAAAGCTAAGGTGATTGAGGAAAAAGCATATAAGGCTGCCCAAGCGAAAATCTCATCAACTTTAGCTGAATTTAAGACTCAACCTGCTGCACAAGTTGTTGCAAAGTCAAAAATTATTTTTGAGGATGCAGGTACTTTTGCTCGTTCACAAGGTTTAAAGCGTGCTATCGAACGTGCAGCGTTTAGTATCCCTGCGCCAACTAAAGAAGGTATGTGGTCAGTTACAACGACTCAACTACCTAATGAGTTGGTAATTGTGGCGGTCTCTACGGTGAATACAAATGCCGCAAGTGCTTTACAACCAGAACAGTTGAATGAGTTAACCAAGTTATATCAGCAGTTCCGTGGTCAGCAGATTTTAGAGGACTATACTGAGTATCTAAAATCACAAGCAAAGATTAAATAAGACTTAAGCAAAAAACCAGTTCAAATGAACTGGTTTTTTTATAGGTAAAAGTTTTAAATTACTTCTTCTGAATAAATTTTGCTTCTTCTGTTTGTGGGTATTGGCTTATCAGCTTGTTTTTATACTGATTGGCTAGAGCTGTATTTTTGTCCACTTCTTTAGCAATGCTATACAGTTGGTAAATCGCTCTTGGTGCTTTAGCAGAGTTTGGATAACGTGTAGCCACGATATTGTAATTCTGTTTTGCAGCTTTATAGTCAACAGGCTCTACAGCTAGATAAAATTCAGCTAACCAAAAATATGCATTTCCAACATAAATACCATTCGGATGATTTTTAATAAAGTTTTGCATCGGTTGGATCGCTTTTTTTGCTCCACCTTGTTTGTAAGCATCTAAAGCAACGGTATATGCAGCTTTTTCTAATTCGATTTGAGCGTTTGTTGTATTCGTGGTTGCAGTATTTTGTGTTGCCTGTACCACAGGTGTAGATGTTGAATTAGTGGTGTTTTTAGGGGAGTCTGGTTGTATTGTATTGGCTGGAGAAGGAGGTTCTGATTTTGGTGCTGCTGCAGCTTCTGCTGTTGACTCTGTTGTAGCTTCCGTTGTTTCTTCAGGTGGATCAATTTTTTGTGATAAAAGTTCTAAGCGTTGATCTAAGTCTGTATATCGATTAGCTAATTCTTTCTTTAATAGTTCAATAGAGTTTTCATGCTCTTCCAATTGACCACGTAATCTACGAACTTCTTCTTCGAGCTTCTGATTTTTCTGAATCAAATCCCAGTTTAGATTTGTGCTTACGGGTGCTGAAGTTGTGTTGTCATTAAATTGTTGGCTTAACGCACGAGATTCAATAGGAATATTTGCATACAAATGTGTACTGCTAAGTAGTGCAATAAAAATTGCAGAATGCTTTTTTAGCATGAAAATTCATCCATAAAGTTGAAAATAAAGCTGTGGGGTGAATAAGCTTTGTTTTTTACTTGAGACACACCAAACAAACATTTTTAGATTTAGCCATTAAAACAGCAACACATTTAAATGCAATACGTGTTTACAATCTTCAAGCACTTTTGGAGAAAATACGTTTTGTTTTGTATAAACATTAAACAAATTATAATGTTCTCAACGAGCCAAAAAACATAGTTGGTGTTGATTTAAGCAGTTGAATCAAAAACTGAATTAAAAATGGAGACAAGCCTTGCAACTCCAATAAAAATCTCTATACTTTGTCAGGCAATGGTAGCCCTGCTGGTAGCTTCGCAATTGTACTCTATGAACCCCGCCAGGACCGGAAGGTAGCAACGGTAGTAGATCTATGATGTGCCGGAGTCTTGCTGGTAGGGTTGCCACCAATTATTCTTCATCGCTCGTTCGAGCAATCGCTTTCATAATTACACTCATATCAAACCCTCTATACTGCAAAAATCGAATTTGTTTTGCCTTGATCTTTTGATCTTTTGAAACCTCAGTACCAAATTTTTTGACCTTTAGTTGATATGCTTGTTCTAACCAATCAACTTCTTTTAACTCTTCTGTAATAAGCTCTTCATCTAATTGTTTTGCTTTCAAAGCTTGTTTTATGCGTTGTAGACCTTTCCCTTTGCGTATTTGACTTGCTAAGGTTTGCTCAGCAACACGTTGATCGCTTTGATAGTTATTTACTGCTAGCTCTTCGACGAGTTTTGCAACTTCATCAGGATTAATCGCATATAGATTTAGTTTTGCTATAAGTTCAGCTTGCGAATAATCGCGACGAGTCAGGAGTGCAAATGCATAAGAACGAAGTCTTTGACCTGTGAGTGTTTTAGGTTTCTCTGTTTTCTCATAATTAAACAAGTTTTATATCCTCATGAAAGAAAAACGCCCCGAAGGGCGTTTCAGTTTAACTTTCTAAAAAATCTGGTTCTTCTACATCTTCTGTAGGGGCTGCTTCAGGATTGTTTTTAGTGAGTAATTGCTCGCGAACAACCTTCTCAATTTCAGCAGCGATTTTCGAATTCTCTTCAAAATAACGAATTACGTTGTTTTTACCTTGTCCGATTTTGTTGCCTTGGTATGAGTACCATGCACCCGCTTTTTGAACAATATCTTGTTGTACGGCGAGGTCAACTAATTCACCTAGTTGATTAGTTCCTTTACCGTACATGATTTGGAATACTGCTTCGCGGAAAGGAGGTGCCATTTTGTTTTTTACAACTTTGACTTTAGTTTCAGAACCAACGATTTCATCGCCTTCTTTAACTTGTCCAATACGACGGATATCTAAGCGCACTGACGCATAGAATTTAAGTGCATTACCACCTGTGGTTGTTTCTGGACTACCAAACATCACACCAATTTTCATACGAATTTGGTTGATGAAGATCACCATACAGTTAGAGCGTTTTGCGTTACCAGTGATTTTACGTAATGCTTGGCTCATCAAACGAGCTTGTAAGCCCATATGAGAGTCACCCATTTCGCCTTCAATTTCAGCTTTTGGTGTTAATGCTGCAACTGAGTCGACAACGATTAAATCAATTGCACCTGAACGAACGAGCATATCTGCGATTTCAAGCGCTTGTTCACCATTGTCGGGTTGAGAGACTAGTAGGTTGTCAATATCAACGCCTAATTTGCGTGCATATTGTGGGTCAAGCGCATGTTCAGCATCGATGAATGCACAAGTACCACCATTTTTTTGACATTGAGCAATTGCTTGCAATGTCATTGTTGTTTTACCAGATGATTCAGGACCATAAATCTCAATAATACGACCTTTCGGTAATCCACCAATACCTAAAGCGATATCTAGTGTTAATGACCCTGTAGATACAGCTTCAACTGCTTGTACAGTATTGTCACCTAAGCGCATCACAGTGTTTTTGCCAAATTGTTTTTCAATCTGGCTTAACGCAGCTTGTAACGCTTTACTTTTATTATCATCCATCTCAAAACCTCAAAACTTTATATTCTTAACGACTAACCCAAGTGGATGTATTGAATCTCAACTTGTTGGGACTTGAGTATAGTGGCAGATTCTAGTTGTTTATTCTACATCTGACCTGCGTCAATACGACACAAGATGACGCACCTTAAATTAGAAAAAATTACTCATCATGATAAGACCATGATTGAACATTTTCTTGTTTAAAACGATTGATATCACGACGATCTTTTTTGCTTGGTCGATGATCAGGTCGGGCTAGATTATGCAATTTTCGTTGCGATGCATGCAACTCTCTACGCTCAATACTTTCAGTTGTTTCTTCATAGAGTAACTGAGCCATAGGAGCACCGCCACGTATAGACGATAGGGCTTTGACGATGACAGTTTTCTTGTCAAATCCTTGTTGAATGGTCAGTTCCATTCCAACCCGAACATCTTTGGATACTTTGACGCGTTCATTATTGTGATGAACTTTACCACCTTCAATGGCTGCTTTTGCGATGGAGCGTGTTTTGAAGAAACGAGCAGCCCAAAGCCATTTATCAATTCGCATGGCTTCCATGCTTTCTGGTTCATGCTGTTTTGGCATCTGTTACCTGTAAATGGGTTTCTAGACAATCAAATAAATCAGTGAGTTCATCAAGTGCGGGGTAAGGAAGTTCATTGGAATTCCTTGCAGCTTTGCTACTTGATGGTTGTACTATGCTAAATAGTTTTGAAATTCCAAAACTTTCTGCGCCTTTCAATACGGCAACTGTATCATCAATAAAAATTGCTTTCGTTGGATCAAATGGATGCAGTTGCTGAAGTTCACGCCAAAAAGAAACATCTTCTTTTGCGTATCCTAATTCTTCACTACTAATCATAAGTTCAAAGTAAGGGCTCAGTGCAACATTTTCAAGTTTTAGCTGTAATCCTGCTTTATCCGCGTTAGTAAGTAACCAACAACGATAGCCCTTTTGTTTGAGTTGTTCTAATAATTCAAAGCAACCGGAACGCGCTTTGATTTTATTTCGATGCTCGTATTGGAGTTGCAAAACATCGACTCCAACTTTTGTAGTCCAGTAAGCAGAAGAATACCAAGATAGTGTATGCTTATGTTGTTGGTAAAATTGAAATAGTGTCTGTTTACTCTGTTCTAGAGTGCATTGATGTACTTGAGCATGGCGTTCAGGTAGACACTCATTCCAAATAAAATCATCAAAGGCTAAATCGAGTAATGTGCCATCCATGTCGAACATGGCAATAGGCTTTTGCTGTAAATCTGAATATGACATAAGGTTGGTCTATGTTTATAAAAACGCTCGCTCCACAAGATGACTTGATTATGCAACTTGTTCCAATTATGGCGCAGGCTAGTCAAATATTGTTGGAAGAATACCAAAGTTATTGTGCTGGTTGCGAGTTTAATATTCAGGAAAAAAGTGATGATTCTCCTGTGACTCAAGCTGATCTAAAGGTAAATCATTTTCTACTCAAGCATTTGGCAACGATAACACCGCAATTACCTGTCTTATCTGAAGAGAGTGATTATTCTGAGCGTAAGTCATGGAAAAAATGTTGGATGCTTGATCCACTAGATGGAACGAAAGAGTTTATACATGAGCGTGATGAATTTACGACTAATTTAAGTTTGATCGAAGACCATCAGACAACTTTTGCGATTATTGCAGTGCCTTGTGAACAGGTCATGTATATCGGTTATCGCAATCAACTTCCTTATAAATACAGTTTTAGCCGTAATGAATGGTTTCAATACAAAATAGAAGAACATGACTTAAATACGCCTCTCCAAATTGGATTAAGTCACAACAGTAAAAATCCTAAATATCAAAATTTTATTCAACCATTACTCAAGCATCGTGCTGTTGAGCGACGTGAAGCTGGTAGTGCTTATAAGTTTTGTATGATGCTTGAAGGTGATATAGATATTTATCCACGGTTTCATCCAACATCGGAATGGGATACGAGTTCAGGTCAATCATTATTAGAAAGTATTGGCGGTGGTCTACTGACTCTAGAAGCTAAGCCATTTTTGTATAATCAGCGAGAAACTGTTCTTAATGGTGGCTTTATCGCATTTAAAGATCAGTACTGCAAAAAAATTGCATATGAAGCATTAAAGCATTCTGGGATTTTAGATTGAGAGTTATATTACCCATGTTATAGTGAGTTAAATTTTTATATTACATAAATATTATGGCGCTACATTTATTGCCTAAAAGTATGTTTGAAGCTGTGGATTTATTGCCAGACACTTCAATTCCAGTCACCTTATTTACACGTCATTCATTGCGAGAACTTGTCAATGGGCAGGGATTTGCTGGTTATGATTTGCAGTTGACTGAGCAAGGGCGAGAGCTTGCATATGCTTGGGGGCAATATCTCATACAAAATACAGATCGAGCCATACATCACTGTATTTCTAGTCCTATCCAACGATGTGTTGATACTGCAGCCTTAATGATTGAAGGTGCTGATCAGTTACGTAAGGGTGAAAACACTCATACGATAGAGATTGTTGAACAGCGATTATTGGTTGAGCCAGGTAGTTTTGTATTAGACATTCAACAAGCTGCACCATATTTTCGTAAACAAGGTGCATTGGGGTTTATCAACAGTTTTGTGAATAATGCTTTGCCTGGCATGAAACACCCTATTACAGGTGTATTTGATGTACTTGAGTTGCTTTATCACACACATCCAACACATCAAAATGGTTTAAGTATTGCTGTTAGTCATGACACTATTTTGGCTGCAATTGTAGCTGTCATTTCAGGTCAAACAGAAATTCAACAATCAGACTGGCCAGATATGATGGAGGGATTATTTGTTTGGTTTGAGGGTGAGGATTTTGCAAATAGCAAGTTAAAATGGATTTGGCGTGGTCAAAAACAAGAATTATTAATTAAAGATTTTAAAGAAAAATAACTAACCCTTAGAGCTGACCAGATCACGATAACTAAATCTTTTAGATATTTTAAGATATTCTAAATTCATATTTTTTATCTTTTAGTAAAGATGATATTATTTTTAAATGCATGATTTTATTAATATTAACTAATAATCATAAACTTATCTTTATTGATAATTTATTACGGTTTATTGGGGGAAATGTGATGTATTTAAAACTTAAATATTTGTCATTATCTGTTCTTGCAGCAATGTTAAGTGCTTGTGGCGGCGAGTGCTTGTGGCGGCGGAAGTGGTGGTATTTCATCAACAGAAAGTAATATGGGGTCAGGAAGTGCGGGTGATTCTCATCCATCTTTTTCTGAAAAATACCCTGAGCCAACAAAAGATGTTATCGATGATACGGTTCTTGGTTTTTATGATTACGATAAATTAGGTTTAGTTCGTACTTTGAGGAATGATTTGAATGGAAGCTTTTTCAGCTATGATTCAATTTGCTCAAAGTCATGTGGTTAATCCAAAAAATAATGAAAAAGATTACATGCCTCGTTTAACCTCTGAGAAAGAGGCTCTTTTATTGGTGACATCATTAATCGAGATGGGGAATATTTAATCTTTAAAAGCTGAAATTTATCAGGGCAATCAATTGCTGAGAACGGTAGATTTAGATGATCCGTCTCGTTTGGCTGCATCTGATCAATCAAATAATGATGGACGACCACAGGTGAACTATTCAAAACGTGCTTGGAGCACTGCTTTGAATTGGAATGAAGTTAAAGCTGGTTTGCATATTCGAATTATTGATCCCTTAACTAATCGTAGTGGTGACTTAGCAGAGATAGATATTGATTTTGCCGCTCCAGGTGAGTTAGTTGTGCAAAATATTCGTTTGGGATTACTTACCGATCCACCTCAGTCTAACGGTCACTATATGCTGTTAGAATCAGCAAAAGCAGGAACAGATTATTTTCAGACTATTCCAGCTGCTCGAATGATTGTCACCAAATATGACGATTTAAAACTCGATAAAGTCATGGTTGCTAGTGGGGTAATTTATGATGCTGCCAGTGTAACGACTGGTGATGTCTATAGTGGTGATATGCGAGAAAACACGGCAAAGTCAACCTTTGGGGTAGGTATTAATCTAGCAAATTGGGGAATTACCAGTGCCTCTATGGCGAGTCAAGAACAGCCTCAACTGACACAAAGTGTAGTTACACATCATGCTCGCGGTAAATACAGTAATGGTGATGTCACGCATGGTTTGAGTGGTGGTAATGGAATGCTAACACTGATTGACTCTGTAGGTAATGAGTTTAGTCATGAGATTGGACATCACTATGGTTTGGGGCATTATCCTGGTTCCGTGGATAATAATATGTTTTGGGCTGCACATCATGCAGATAGTGGCTGGGGATATATCGCCTTTAGAAATAAAATGCGTGGTAATCTCAATTGGACATCGACAAATCTTGGAGATGGTAGTAATGGCGTTCCAAACTTTTTAAATAAGTATGCTTATGGTTGGGATGCGATGTCTGGCGGTTCGACTGCGAGTTCGATTTCGAAATATACACATTACACAGGCTATAGCACGTATCTCAAGATTCAACCTGCTTTTGATCGTTATGTGTGGGATAAAAACTCACCAACTGGTTATAAAAAGTGGAATGCTACAACACGAGCTATGGAAGTTGCACAGCCCAAAGTGCCGAACTCTGGAAATGTTTGGTACAACACAGTTGATGGGAATTACTTAAAGCCAAGATTATTCGGTGTTCCTGTTTATACGATTCTGGGTGGATATGATCCTGTGAATCAAGTGGGTTTAATTTATCCAGCAGCAAGAGGGAATTGGGGTAATGTGTTTAACTTGCCTCAAATCAATCCAAATGATTCTACGGCAAGTTGTTGGTTAAATATTCGATTTGCTTCAAATGAGCAAAATATTGCTCTAGCACCTCAACGTATGAATACGAATAGTAATGCCAATAAGTTCCATATCAATGTGGCTCAAAGTGAATCACCACAGCAAGTAAATTTGTATTGTAGAAAAGCCAATCAAAAAGCGGTTTTACTTTCAACAATAATGATTCCAGCAAACAATGTACAAATTTCACCTTATGCAGAAATTGGTAAAAATGTTGGGTATTCAGCATTAAAACAAATTGAACTTCCAGTACTTGAGCAAGCTCTTTTGGAAAATGCTACAAGACCCGTGGTGAATTTGTCAGCTGATAATAAATTGTTGTTCGATTCATATCAAAAATTCAAAGATCAGCTTTCGATTGCAGCGCAGAACGAAATGAATCGTTATACCCAACAGCAAAACACGCTGTATCGTTTGAATCGCTGGATGAATGTATATCGCTCTGATTTAGTGAATCTAAATTCTGATGCAGTTAACGCTTTTCATGCTTTTCTAGATAAGCTAGAACTGAAAAGTGATTTTATTTTAGGCTCTGCGATGAGTTTAATGAATCGAACAAATTGTTTAAAAGCTGAAAAACTTGAAAATGGTCAATTCAATGCATTTATTAGTGGTGCTTCTGGTTGTATAGGCGATGACTCAGAAAAATGGGTTTACGATGCATTAGGAAAAATTCACAGCAAAAAATATATAGATCAATGCTTAGCAACTACTTCGGGTAATGTAATTAATTTACAGCCTTGCAGTAACAACCAAGCTAATCAAGTTTGGACTACTGATATGAGTGCTCAAGCGATTAAGCAGGCTAATCAATGCTTCGATTTGGAAGGTGGCTATCTGACGAATAATCGCGCACGTTTAATTCGTTATCGTTGTACAGGAGGAGCTAACCAGAAATGGACGATTCCAACTGCTAATAATAGTTTGATTCTTTCAGGTCTAACGGCTAAGAATTTAGCATTAACGACAAAAGTATTTGGATTAAACGAATAGCTTATACAAAAGAAAGGGGTGGTAGATCTGCCTCTTTCTGTTTTGATAAAATTTGAAAATCAAGAGACAATAAAAAAAGCCCGAAAATCGGGCTTTTTTATGTGCAACAAATTAGTTAGCTAATGCTTTAATTTGAGCGTTTAAGCGGCTCTTGTGACGAGCAGCTTTATTTTTGTGGATGATGCCTTTGTCAGCCATACGGTCGATTACAGGTACAGCTGTTTTGTAAGCTTCAGAAGCTACAGCATAATCACCAGCAGCGATCGCATTTACAGTACGTTTGATGTAAGTACGAACCATAGAACGCAAGCTTGCGTTGTGTTTACGTGCTTTAACGTTTTGACGAGCACGTTTTTTAGCTTGAGCAGAGTTTGCCACTCGTGCACTCCTTGAAAATAAGTTGGTCTGGGCGGGCTGAAGTTAAAACCAATAAAATATTAGCAACATTCACCAGCCCGTAAACAAGTGCCATATTTTGAGGAAACTAAGCCCCGAAGTCAAGCCTTGTGATACTTTTAAGTACATTTAACAGGTGATTATCTTGCAAGAAAACGTTACATTAGTCCAAGTGATAACTTGAGCGAAATAAAAATGAAAATAGGTGCGAAGAAGGCAATTATTATTGGTGCGACAGGTTTAGTCGGTTTGGCTTTGATTGAACAATTACAATCGTCTGATGACTTTGAATCAATCACGGTGGTTGTTCGTAAAAAAACTGATAAATTAGATGCTTATACTAAAGTGACGCAGTTCGTTCTTGAAGATTTTTTATTACTTAATGACGAAGATGTAAATGGTTTTACCCATGCTTTTAGCTGTTTGGGGAGTACGATCAAACAGGCTGGTTCTAAAGATAAATTTTATGCAATTGATTATGAAATTAATGCGCATTTTGCAGATTTAATTCAAGATAAAAACATTCATCTGTTAATTGTTAGTGCGCTTGGAGCGAATGCTAATTCGCCGATTTTTTACAATAAGGTAAAAGGTCAGTTAGAAGATTATTTAAAAAAATTGTCAATTTATAAGTTATCGATCTTTCAGCCTTCTTTGTTGATTGGAAAACGCAGCGAAGTTCGTTTATTGGAAGATACAGCGCAAACACTGTTTAAGCTTGTAGAAAAAACGTGGACTAAGCCGTTTAAATATAAGCCTATCAGTGCAGAACAATTGGCGCATACTATGGTGATTGCGGCTCAAACACAAACAGCAGCATTTAAACTATATGATAATTTAGCGATTCAGCAGACCCAATAAAGGAGAACTTTTGTGACAACAGTACCTTTCGTTACCTGTGACTTATTAGATGATAATCCAGATAAAGAGTTGCAAGTTGTAACACCTTGCATGGATGGTAAATTTTTTAAGAGCTACGGCGCACGTAAGACGTTTGGCGGTCAGATCGTTACCGTTAAATGTTATGAAGATAACTCTCGTGTTAAAGAACTTTTAGCGACCGATGGTACGGGTAAAGTCTTGGTTGTTGATGGGGGTGCATCAATGCGTTGTGCTTTGATGGGGGACTTAATTGCTGATTCGGCTGTAAAAAACCATTGGAATGGGGTGGTAATTTACGGTTGTGTACGTGATGTCGATGCAATTGCGGAATTAGACCTGGGTGTGCATGCATTGGCTGCAATACCGCAAAAAAGTAATCGTAAGGGCATAGGTGAAGTAGACATCACATTGTATTTTGGTGGTGTGACCATTAATTCTGGAGATTATATCTATGCAGATAATAACGGAATTGTGATTGCCAAAGAAAAACTAGTCGACTGCTAAAAGGATAACAGTATGCTTAAAATGGTAAGCCATCAGTTTAAAGTTTTACAATCAGTAGCTGCAACACTTATCGAAGGTGGGCGTGGTGTGTCAGGAACACCATTTCCGAATCAGCCTGAAAAACCAATCAAGCTATATGAATTTGAAGGTTCACCATTTTGCCGACGTGTTCGTGAAGTTATTACGCTTCTGAATTTGGATGTTGAAATCTATCCATGTCCGAAAGGTGGTGAAAAATACCGTCAAATCGTAAAGCAAAAAGGTGGTAAAAAGCAGTTTCCATTTTTAATTGATGAAAATACAGGTGATCAGTTATACGAATCACAAGACATTATTCATCATTTATTTAAGCATTATGGAAAAACGGGACAAACTCCAAAAAAATATAGTCATTATCCTAAATTGCCGTATGTATCGACTTTGGCTACTGTTGCAAATGCAGCTCGTGGTGTTTGGATTAATAAGAAAATTATTAATCGCCCAGCGCCAACGCAGCTTTTAGAGCTATGGAGTTTTGAGGCTAGTCCGTATACGCGTTTAGTCCGTGAAGTATTATGTGAATTAGAATTACCTTATGTGTTGCACAATGTGCCGAAAGAGCGTTGGCAAGATATGGGTCCTGCGATTTTACGTTTAAAACCAGGAAAATATATTCCACTACCAAATGGTAAGCGTGAAAAGACTGTTGAAATCATGGGGCGTGATATTCAGGTTCCATATTTGGTTGATCCGAACACGGGTGTGAAAATGTTTGAGTCAGCTAAAATTGTTGAGTATCTAAAGAAACAGTACGGACAATAAATATTGAAAAAGCACCTTCAAGAAGGTGCTTTTTTTATCATTTGGTTGTTGCACTCATGATTGTTTTGCAGCTTAAATACTTTAGTTAATATTGTGATGTGATCAACTAATGTTTAGTCAGTTATCTAGTTTATTCAAAAGCTCAAAAGAGACACCAGAACAATTGTTTTTGAAAGAGCATGCTTTAGCCTTTGATAAGGAGCATGGTGCTATATTGAAGAGTATAAAACTGAATGAATTGGGTTTTCGTCTGGAGTATTTTTCAAATCGAAAATTAGATCACTTTGATGATTTGGCAAAGTTGTTTGAAATCAGTCCACAGATAAATGAAAAAATTGATTTAGAAATTCATTCGCAACGTTTTGTAGAACGTTTGGGGAATACAGAAGAAAATCTCAAAGAGTTCAAAGAAATGATCAAAATTTTGAATGATTATTATGTGAAATTTCAAAGATCAAGATAAGCCAATATGTCCTTATGAATAGTAGTATAAAAAAAAGCTGAATCAGATGATTCAGCTTTTTTGTGGGTAATCTAGCAATTATTTTTCAATAATAGCAGTTACACCTTGACCACCAGCAGCACAGATCGAAACTAAGATACGACCTGAACCTTTTTGGTTTAAGATTTTCGCAGCAGTCGCGATGATACGACCACCAGTAGCAGCGAATGGGTGACCAGCAGCTAAAGAAGAACCTTTAACGTTTAACTTGCTACGATCAATTGAACCTAAAGGTGCATCTAAACCTAAACGCTCTTTACAGAATTTCTCATCTTCCCAGGCTTTCAAAGTAGAAAGAACTTGTGATGCAAATGCTTCATGGATTTCATAGTAGTCGAAATCTTGAAGTTTAAGACCAGCACGCTCAAGCATACGTGGAACTGCATAAGCAGGCGCCATCAATAAGCCTTCTTTCTTACCAACGAAATCAACTGCAGCTGTTTCAGAGAAAGTTAAGTAAGCTAGAACTTCGTGACCATTTGCTTTAGCCCATTCTTCAGAAGCTAAAAGTACACATGAAGCACCATCAGTAAGTGGAGTAGAGTTACCCGCTGTCATCGTTGCAGCTTCGCCCTTACCAAATACTGGTTTTAATTTTGCTAATTTCTCAGCAGTAGAGTCAGCACGTAAGTTGTTGTCACGGCTTAAACCTAAGAATGGAGTAATTAAGTCATCGAAGAAACCTTCTTCGTATGCTTTTGCCATTTTTTGGTGAGAAGCTGCAGCTAAAGCATCTTGATCTTCACGAGCAATACCCCACTCAAGAGCAGTAATTGCTTGGTGATCACCCATAGATAAACCAGTACGTGGTTCACCATTTTTAGGCGCATCCATAAGATCTTTAACGTTGATTTTAGATAAAGCTTTTAAACGATCTTTACCAGTTTTAGCAATGTTAAGTTCAAGCAATGCTTTACGTAAACCATCACCGAAAGCGATTGGAGCGTCAGATGTTGTATCAACACCACCAGCGATACCTACTTCGATTTGACCTAAAGCAATTTTGTTTGCTACTTGGAATGCTGCTTGCAAACCAGTACCACAAGCTTGTTGAAGATCACAAGCTGGAGTTTCAGGAGCAAGTTGAGTATTTAACACACACTCACGTGTCATGTTGAAGTCACGGCTGTGCTTTAATACTGCACCTGCAACAACTTCACCTAAGCGTTGGCCTTGTAGGTTGAAACGCTCAACCAAACCGTTTAACGCAGCTGTAAACATATCGATGTTTGAAGCTGTGAAATATGCGCCGTTAGAGCGAGCGAAAGGAATACGGTTACCGCCGATAATGGCTACACGACGAACGGTGTTTTGGCTCATGGTTTTATCCTGTTGAACAGAAGGTTTGGTTGTTTTAGCTGAAGCTGCTTTAGTAGATGTAGAAGAAGCAGTGCTTTTAGAACTACGACTGGTAGAACGAGTACGAGTCGTTTTAGTTGTCGTATTAGCTGCTTTAGGAGTTGTGTTAGCAGCTTTACGTGTAGTAGAAGTTGCTTTTGATGTATTTGACACATTCTCTTGAGCAGAATTTTCGACTGCTGGATTTTCTTGAGTTGTTTTGCTCATAAGGCTTTTCCAAGCATAATTGCGATATTCTCACTATAACATTAGCATATTTCAAATACTGCTGTATTGACTAGAATGACGCTTTAGACCACATTCAGGTCAAGACATCATAACATGAACTCAAGTATGATTTGCTACGAGTCAATCAGACATTGATTTTGTGTTCTAAGGTCAACACGTCATAAATGTTTGAAAAAAATTCATTTGTATGAGAGATAATAATCATGACTGATCAATACCAAGCATTTACACAATCTCCTTTGGGTAAATTTGTTGTAAAAAATTTAGGTTTGCCATCGCCAGCTGCTCTAGACCGTTTTGAAAGTGCGCAACCAGTTGTAAATGGTGCAGTATTGCTTGGCGCAGCACCTTCAAGCACGATTTCTGCTTCTATTGCTCAAATTCTTAGCAATATCCATGCAGACAGCTATGTAGGTAATAATGTTGAATTACAACAAACAGCTGCAAAAGTTGGTTTAAATCTTCGCCCTTTAAATGCAGATGATAAAGAGTCTAAATTTAAAGCAGTTGTATTCGATGCTTCTGGTATCCAAAATTCAGAACAATTAAAAGAGTTGTACAACTTCTTTAATCCAATCGCTCGTCAAATCTCAAATTCTGGCCGTGTGATTGTAATTGGTACAACGCCTGAAACAGCTAAGACTGTAAAACAAGCAATTGCGCAACGTGCACTTGAAGGTTTTATCAAGTCTGTTGGTAAAGAATTCAAAAAAGGTATCACTGCTCAAGTGGTTTATGTTGATCAAGGCGCTGAAGCAAATCTTGAATCAACTTTACGTTTCTTAATTTCTCCTCGTTCAGCATACGTTTCTGGTCAAGTGATTCGTGTATCTAAAGCAGATAATGTTGACCTAGATTGGGCTAAACCTTTAGCGGGTAAAACTGCTTTAGTTACTGGTGCAAGCCGTGGTATCGGTGAAGCGATTGCAAATGTATTGGCACGTGACGGCGCGCATGTAATTTGTTTAGATGTTCCACAACAACAAGCTGACTTAGAGCGTGTTGCTGGTTCTATTGGTGGTTCAGTATTAGCAATCGATATTACTGCTGCTGATGCAGGTGAAAAAATCAAAACTGCTGCTGCGAAGCAGGGCGGTTTGGACGTGATTGTTCACAATGCTGGTATTACACGTGACAAAACTTTGGCGAATATGAAGCCTGAGCTTTGGGATTTAGTGATTAACATTAACTTATCTGCTATCGAGCGTGTTAATGATTACTTACTATCTAATGATGGTTTAAATGCAAATGGTCGTATCGTTTGTGTATCATCTATCAGTGGTATCGCTGGTAACCTAGGTCAAACGAACTATGCTGTTTCTAAAGCAGGTGTAATTGGCTTGGTTAAATTTACTGCACCAACTTTGAAGAACGGTATTACGATCAATGCTGTAGCACCAGGCTTCATTGAAACTCAAATGACAGCTGCGATTCCATTTGCGATTCGTGAAGCGGGTCGTCGTATGAACTCAATGAACCAAGGTGGTCAACCAGTCGATGTAGCTGAAGCGATTGCATGGTTTGCTTCAACGGGTTCAACAGGCGTAACGGGTAATGTTGTGCGTGTATGTGGTCAAAGCTTACTAGGTGCTTAAGCATTAGGGTTTTGAAGAGGGGTGCGATAGCATCCCTTTTTTATAGAAAAATATCAAAAGGTCAACTATGAATACTCGTCATTTTAGTGAATTACCAAAGCCTTACTTAGCTTATCCAAAAGTTATTCAAGGTCTTATCTTTAAAAAGCCAAAAGGCGAAAAAGTATTACCACAAGTTGAATACGTGGTTGATACTCTTAAAATTGATACGAAACATTTAGAAAGTTATAACGAAATTTGTGGTTTCAAAAATGATGGTTTCGTGCCAGCAATTTACTTAGCTGTGTTATCTCAAAGCTTACAAATGCATATGATGACCAGTGAAGCATTTCCATTTGCAATTTTGGGTTTGGTTCATATCCGTAACCAAATTAAACAAACTCGTAAAATCGGTGTGAATGAGCAAATTACGCTTTCTTGCAAATTTGGTGAGCTTAAACCACACGATAAAGGTTTGCAGTTTGATTTTATCACGACTGCAAAAGTAGGTAGCGAAGTGGTGATGGAAAGCTTAACGACTTATTTATCTCGTCAAAAGGTTGAGAAAAAAGCTGCTGAAAAATCTAAAGAAGCTCAAGAGCCTTCATATCAACCTCAAGCTGAATGGAATATCTCTGAGAATACAGGTCGTCGTTATGCGATGATTTCTGGCGATTTTAACTTGATTCATATCCATGCTGTTACAGCAAAAGCATTTGGTTTTAAACAAGCCATTGCGCACGGGATGTGGAGTAAAGCAAAAGCTTTGGCGAACGTTCAACTTCCAGATGCTTATGAAGCTGATGTATGGTTTAAATTGCCTATGTTCTTACCATCTACAGTTGAATTTTTAACTGCTACAGATGCTAAGCAAACTGATTTCTTGATTCGTAATGTGAAATCGAAAAAACCTCATGTCGCTGGGACTGTAAAAGCAATTTAAGATGTAATTTTCATTGAGATCTATCTCTTCTGTTCGCAGGAGAGATTTTCTTAAAAATAATATTATAAGGATGTGTGCTTTGATTAAAGAATTTCTTTTTGCCAATACTGAAAACTACCATGGCACTGTTGATGAACGATTCAAAGATTTAGCGACTCAATTTAGCCGATTCCAAGATGCTCGAAGCCATGAAGGCGGAGCTGCTTTGGTTGTGTATTTCCAAGGTCAAAAAGTTGTTGATATTTTTACTGGTAAGAAATCACAAAATGAAGCTTGGCAAGCTGATACTTTAGCAATGTGTTATTCAACGGGCAAAGGGATTCTAGCGACTCTTGCACATATCTTGGTCAGTGAAGGTCTATTAGACTATGATAAGCCAATTGCAAAATATTGGCCTGAGTTTGCTCAAAACAATAA
>NZ_MELG01000113.1:31315-49546 GCF_001767535.1 Acinetobacter sp. GWC1_38_13
CCTTTCACATCAAACTGGTTTATTTGATATTCGTAATCTCATCGAGACCGCAACAGAAATGCTCGATTGGCAACATATGTTAGATGTTGTAGCTGCTGCGACACCGAGATTTGCAGCAGGACAAAGTTATGCTTATCAACCATTAACCTATGGATGGATTCTTGGTGGTGTAATAGAGAAAGCAGCCAAGCAACCTTTAAGTTGGTTGATGCAACGTTATCTAGTCCAACCTCTTGAATTAGATGGTGCTTATTTTGGAACTCCGACTAGTGAATTAAGTCGAGTGGCTCGCTTATTGGAAAGACCGAAACCTGTAACATCAGCTAAACCTCATTCCAAAAAAGACAAGCAACCACGTAAAGCCTCATTGTCTGAAAAATTATTAGAATTATCTGGTCAAAGTCCGCAAGATTTTCAGGATGCCATGATTCCAAAAGGTATGCGGAATTTTAGTTTTTATAGTGATGAAGGATTGCAAGCTGTTATTCCAGCAGCAAATGGCGTATTCACAGCGAATAGCCTTGCTAGACTGTATGCAATGCTTGCAAATAAAGGACAATGGAATAATCAGCAACTGATTCGCCCAGATGTATTTGAGCAGTTAAGTACAGTTCAAACCACTTCACGAGATCGTGTTATGCCAATTCCGATGCACTGGCGTTTAGGTTATCATCGTATTTTGACGATGGGTAAACGTGCACCACATGGCTTTGGACATGTCGGCTTTAATGGTTCTGGTGCTTGGTGTGATTCAGATCGAGAGCTTAGTTTTGCTTATACACATAATTTTAATATTACCTCCGCAACAGGAGATTATCGTTTGTGGGGGCTAAGTCAAGAAGCTTTACGCTGTGCAGATGCAGTGATTAAAGGAAGAAAAGGGTGGTTTTAACCACCCTTTTTTTATTATTAGAACATTAAGCTGCTTCTAGTTTCTCTTAGAAAACAACTCATTTTCAATCATAAAGTATGGCTGCTTATAATTAATAATTGTTAAATAAAACTTAATAAATAACTGCATCGTGTGCGCTATTAGACATTGTTTTTATGATTTTAGATTTAGTCCTAATTAATCAAGTTAAGCTTGCAATAATTGTAGGTTTTTGAAGTAAATTTGAACGTATATGCAAAAAATATAAAAATATATTCAAAATAAGTTTATGATATATATATTTATATAGTGAAAAATAAACTTTATTGATGTGGTTGGTTTTTGATATTGTTAATCGTGCAGAAAAAACACAAAAAGGATTATTATATGAAATTTGGATTAAAAGCGATCTGTTTTGCTGGGGTGATAGCTGCTTCTGCTGTGTATGCATCAACAATTTTATCTCCAAATCAGATTAACAATACAGGTAATATCCCAAGCGGATACAGTGACTTAACTTTTGTATTGCCGAATGGAAATTGGGTAAAAAATGTTTATTTGCCGACGACTGCTAACCATCTTGATAAAGTGACGATTCAATCAAGTGCAGCTTATAAAAGTTATTTAGATACATCGAATACCAATTTGCCGATTGAAGTATTAGAAATCCAAAGTGGTGATAGTTTTCAATTTGTATACGATGCAAACTTAAAGAAGTGGTTAGTCCAGCTCAACACAGTTAGCCCAGTGAGTGGTTCACAATATGAGCAAGTTGCACTCTCAACAGCAAAAATTCAGCATGTGCTTATTGCTGATGGTAAGTGGGCAGGCACAGTTGCATTACCTTCGAACGTAAATAATGGCACTTTGGTTCAAATTACTTCAACTGCTGGCTATCCATCACAGTTAGCAAAAGATAATTTACTTTTCCCGAGCAGTTTTAACTTAAATAAAGGCACTGAATATTGGTTTAAGTACAATTCAGCATTACAAAAGTGGGTGCCTGAATATATTAAATCATTGAAATTAAATGTGAAGAATATTGGTAGTTCGCTTAGTAGTGTAACCGCACCATTAACTGAAGTAAGTTTTGGTGATGCAAATTGGGTTCCAAACTTCACGCTACCATCAACTGCAAATGATCGAGATCGTGTAGTCATTAAGTCCTCAGCGACTTGGTCAGCAAAAATCGCAAATACTCATGTAAATACTGCAGCTACCTTAACTTTGAAAAAAGAGGATCAGTAGAATTTATGTACGTAAGTGATCGTGCGCACTGGGTATTAATGTCATCTCCGATCAAAACAATCGATGCAAATACAACTATTCCTTCAATTTTACCTAGTATGAGTGAGCCAACTTTAAAGGTAAAAATTGAATAGCCACTAATTTTGTAGACACCTTTTAGTTAGATAAAATGGCTAATTAACGAGGTGCTTATGAGCAGTAAACGATACCCTGAAGAATTCAAAATTGAAGCAGTAAAACAAATCACTGAGAAAGGTTATAGTGTTGCTGATGTCGCAGCGCATTTAGGTACGACTACACATAGTTTGTATGCCTGGATTAAACGTTATGATCCACAGCAGCCCAAGATAATAGAATCTAATGATCCAAGCGCAGAATTAGCAAAGTTAAAAAAAGAACTGCAACGGGTTACTGAAGAAAGGGACATATTAAAAAAGGCCGCGGTGTACTTCGCAAGCCAGTCCAAATGAGGTACGCCTTTATTCAGGACAATCAGCACATATGGCCTGTTCGTCGTTTATGTTCAACGTTAGATGTTCATCACAGTGGTTATTACGCATGGTTAAAGCAACCCACCAGTAAAACTGCAAGGAAACGGCAACAGCTTTCAGGACTGATTAAACAGTTCTGGCTGGAATCTGGCGGAGTCTATGGCTATCGCAAAATTCACTGTGATTTGAAAGATGTTGGTGAAAGTTGCGGGATCAATCGAGTACATCGGCTGATGAAAGCAGATGGTCTTAAATCACAGCGTGGTTATCGTAAGCCTAGAGCTTACGCTGGTACTCCGGCTGTCATTGCCGCAAACAGCTTAAATCGACAGTTTAATCCAACTGAGCCGAACCAATTATGGGTGACGGACATTACCTATATCCGTACACATGAAGGGTGGTTATATCTTGCGGTGGTGATTGACCTTTTTTCACGTCTTGTTGTTGGCTGGTCTATGAAATCAAGAATCACGACAGATCTGGTTTTAGATGCGTTATTGATGGCTTTGTGGCGGAGAAATCCAAAGAACAAAGTCCTAATCCATTCTCTTGCGAAGCTACGCTTCTCAGGTAGCCAATATACCAGTCATGAATGGCAGACATTTCTCAGGCATCATAATCTTGAAAGTAGTATGAGTCGTAGAGGCAATTGTCATGACAATGCTGTTGCAGAAAGCTTCTTCCAGCTATTAAAGCGGGAACGAATTAAAAAGAGAATCTATGCAACTAGAACTGAAGCAAGATCCGATATCTTTGAATATATTGAGATGTTCTATAATTCAAAACGCAGACATGGTTCCAATGGTCAGCGTTCTCCATTAGATTATGAAAAGGCCAATCAAAAGATGGTTATGTGTGTCTAGAATTTTGGTGGCTATTCAGGTGCAGGTCTAGGCATTGCCTTTTTCGGTTTGATGTTGTCATGGTTCTACGCAAACTCGATTATGCTACCAACTAATGTACCGCATAGCATGATTGAACAGGTGAGCAGTTCGATTGGTGAGGCAGTTCAAGCTGCAAAGCAATTAGATCCCACGCTTGCTCATCATGTAATTACAGCTGCGAAGCAGGCATTCAGTCAATCGCATCGTTCAGTATTGTATGTCGCTGCTTTATTGTTTTTGATTTTATCGATTTTTATTTTGTTTACATTGCCAAAGAAAGTAATCGCAATTGATGAGTAGCAATCACCCTTATCCAAAGCAAGCTTGGATAAGGGAACTCTTAAGGAACATTGATTCTAAACTCTCGTAATATCTTACAAAGTTGAATCATTGGTAGTCCCATTAAAGTGGTTTGATCATCACCAATCATTTTTTCAAATAGGCTGATACCCAAGCTTTCACATTTAAAACTACCAGCGCAATTTAAAGGCTGATCAATTTCAATATACCGTTTTATTTCGTTTAATGTGAGCTCTCGAAATTTAACTTGATAATGTTCAACTAGTGTCGTCTCAAAACCTGAATCTAGGTGTTGAACACTAAGCGCCGTACTGAAAAAAACAGTTTTTCCTGAGTTTAATTGGAGCTGTTGAATTGCATTTTCAATTGATAGCGGCTTGCCAATAAAATCAGAAGGGGTATGTTCACGCCATGCGACTTGATCAGAACCAATCACAATCGCATTGGGATGTTGCTGTGAAATAACTTTTGCTTTTTCATAAGCTAAACGTTTTGCTAAATCATCAGCATTAAGTTCATCTTTAGCCGATTCATCAATATCTGGTGAAATGCAACGATAATCCAAGCGTAAACGATCCATTAAATCTTTACGTGTTTGGCTGCTTGATGCCAATATTAATTCAATATTGCTCATCAAACTGCGTATTCCACTAAAACATTCAGTGGTACGTAATGTAGAACGGCATTGTGGCAGGCATTTAACTTAATAGGTGGAGCATGCCCAGCTTGATAAGCTTCAACCCAACGAGTCACACATATACACCAAAAATCACCAGGTTTTAGCCCAGGAAAGCCTACTTCAGGTAATGGTGTAATTAAATCATTACCAACTTTTTGAGAGAAGTTCAAAAAATCTGAGGTCATTTGAGCACACATGGTATGTTGACCTAGATCGGTGATCGCCGTGTGGCAGAAACCATTGCGAAAATATCCAGTTATCGGATCGTAACAGCAACTCGCTAAAGGCTCACCAAGTACATTTAAACGATTAATTTTAGGATCTGGATGTATAGACATAATATGTATATAGATTTAATGACGATGTTTATCATAATCAAAAGTGACGCTTTCGCCAGCTTTTCTGCAAAAAACTCACCTTTATTTTTGAGAATCATTTAAAATTGTGCCGTTTTTAAAATCAACTAGAGAGCCATCCATGAATTTTCAGCGCATGACTGACCTTGATTTAGCAGGTAAACGTGTTCTTATTCGTGAAGACTTAAACGTACCTGTAAAAAATGGGGAAATTACCAGCGATGCACGTTTACGTGCTGCATTGCCAACCATCAAAGCGGCTGTAGAAAAAGGCGCAGCAGTTATGGTGTTTTCTCATCTTGGTCGTCCTGTAGAGGGTGAGCCAAAACCAGAACAATCTCTTGCACCTGTAGCAGCGTATTTAACGAAAGCTTTAGGTCAAGAAGTAAAATTATTTACTGATTACTTAGATGGTGTGGAAGTTGCTGCGGGTCAAGTTGTTTTGCTTGAAAACGTGCGTTTCAACCATGGTGAAAAGAAAAATAACGAAGAGCTTGCAAAAAAATATGCAGCGCTTTGTGATGTATTTGTTATGGATGCATTTGGTACGGCACACCGTGCTGAAGCATCAACTGAGGGTGCAGCACGTTTTGCTCCAATCGCAGCAGCAGGACCTTTATTAGCGGCTGAATTAGACGCTTTAGGTCGTGCAATGCAAACACCAGAAAAACCAATGGTTGCAATTGTTGCTGGTTCTAAAGTTTCAACTAAATTAGATGTATTGAACTCACTTTCTACAATCTGCGATCAATTAATCGTAGGTGGTGGTATTGCGAATACTTTCCTTGCAGCAGCGGGCTTCAATGTAGGTAAATCACTTTACGAAGCTGATTTGGTAGAAACTGCAAAACAAATCGCTGCTAAAGTAAGCGTTCCATTACCAACGGATGTTGTTGTTGCTGATGCAAGTCAAATTGATTTTGGTGACTTCCTAGGTTCTTTAGCAAATGCACAAGCAATTGTTAAAAAAGTAGAAGATGTTGCTGATACTGACATGATTTTAGATGTTGGTCCTGAAACAGCGAAAGCATTTGCTGAGATCTTAAAAACATCTAAAACAATCCTTTGGAATGGTCCAGTAGGTGTGTTTGAGGTAGATCAGTTTGGTGAAGGTACTAAAGCGCTTTCATTAGCAATAGCTGAATCTGCAGGTTTTTCAATTGCGGGCGGTGGTGACACACTTGCTGCGATTGATAAATACGAAGTTGCAGATCAAATCGGTTATATCTCGACAGGTGGTGGAGCTTTCTTAGAGTTTGTGGAAGGTAAAACTTTACCAGCTGTTGCCGTTTTACTTGAGCGTGCATAGTTGTTACTAATCTTTTGATTTATATACAAAGATAGAAAAGAAGAGCCGATGTAAATCGGCTCTTTTACTTTTATATTACAAATCAGTCATAAAACTGTCACATATTTGAAATATGCTTGTCATCAACTTAACCAAGTAACTGTGGAAAGCCGTGATGAAATTTAAATTAACTCTTGCCGCTTTAATTATTGCTCCAATCATGTTAACTGCATGTTCAAAAAAAGAAGAAGCGAACAACGCTGAACAGCAAGAACAAGCAGCTTCAACTGTATCTACACAGACTACTCCAGAACAACAAGCTGCGATTGATGCAATCGACAAACCGAATTTAGATGAGAAAAATACTGATGTTGTAGAAAGTGCAGCATCAGAAGTTGCAGCGAGCGAAGTTCAATAAGCTCCTCGCTAATAAATAAAGCCGATGTGATGACATCGGCTTTATTTATTTAAGTATTTGCTTTGCAGTAGAAGGTCAATGTTGTTTGATAATCATCATCTTTGGCTAAAGAGGCATTCTTGCCTGTTAACGTACCAATTACGCCGGCAGCGGCTTCAACTAATCTTCCAGTTTCCTCATCCACAACATCTTTTAATACACCTTGATATGCAGTTTTTTCGTCCACAACAACAGGGCTAGTATTTCGCGTACAGGTCTTTTGAGCTGCGCTAATCGCATTATTTTTAGAGATTAGGTTGGTTTTACCAATCCCAGTGACTTCATATTGATTATTTTCTTTTTGTATTGCCAAAGTGTTGGTTGGGGTAGATGCACAAGCTGTTAAACCGATTGCCAAGCCGCCAATTAAACTCATTACTAATGCTTTATTCATTGCTTATTCTCAGGTCGTTAGATAGTTGTATTATTTGAACATATAATTTTTGAACGCTTTTGCAGGTTATGTACAGTTTGTAGTGAGGCTCTGTTAAATTTCTCAAATTGATGATTAAGCAGGGATTAGACGTGGTGGAAAATAGTGAGATTATGCTAATCTAGCAAAATCCATGTGTTAGTTAGATTCATTTAAATGACGGACTCAAATATAGAGACAATTCATCAAAATATTCATCAACGTCAATCTATTGGGCAATTAATTGAGCCAGCACCAAATACACAACAACTTGAAAAAGCAGTGCAAGCTGCACTTACTGCTCCTGACCATCATCGTTTGAAGCCTACTAGATTTGTTGTAGTGACACCTGAATTACGTGCCGCTTTTGGCGAGCATTTAGCTAAAGCTTTAGCTGATTTAGGTGAAACTGATTCAGCTCAGTTAGAGCGTGTAAAGCAGCATCCTTTTCGTGCACCGTTATTAGTATTAGCATTAACAACTATCCAAGATCATCCAAAAGTTCCGCATTTTGAACAGATTCTTAGTACTGGTGCTGCTGTTCAAAACTTCTTACTCTCTTTGCAAGCGCAAGGTTTTGCTACGATGTGGCGATCTGGTGCTGTCGTGGAGTCTACATGGCTCAAGCATCAATTAGGTTTAAACGACCAAGACCTTATTTCGGGTATTATTTATATTGGAACTGCTGCTAAAGCGATTGCTCCACGCGCAGAGATTGCTACTCAAGATTTCTTAAAAAATTGGCAAGCAAGCTAACTTTTAGATTGAATGATGAACTAAACGAATAAATGAATTTCAGGATAAAAAATGGCAGAGTTAAAATTTAGTGATTTAGTTGAACCAGTTGCAGTAGATCAAAAAACAGCATTAAGAATTACCGTGTTAGGTGGTGGCAGCTTTGGTACAGCAATGGCGAATTTGGCTGTACGTAATGGTTGTGACACGATGATTTGGATTCGTGATGCAGCTGCAGCTGAAGAGATCAACCAAACACATATTAATAAACGTTATTTACCTGATTACACCTTAGAAACGGGTTTGCGTGCGGTTTCTGATTTGGAAGTGGCTGTGCGAGATCGCGATATTATTTTGGTCGCGATTCCAAGTCATTCATTCCGAGATGTGCTCAAGCAAATCGCACCATTTATCACAGCTCAAGCGGTTGTTTCGCTTACGAAAGGAATTGAAGCAAAAACTTTTAGTTTCATGAGTGACATTATTCGCGCAGAGTTGCCTGAAGTACCTTATGGGGTTTTATCAGGGCCAAATTTGGCAAAAGAGATTATGGCGGGTATGCCATCTGGTACGGTGATTGCGAGCGAATCAGAACTAGTGCGATATGCGGTTCAGCATGCATTACACAGTGCGCTATTTCGTGTATTTGGTAGCGATGATGTACATGGTGTTGAGCTGGGCGGTGCATTGAAAAATATTTACGCAGTCGCAATGGGGATGGGGGCTGCTTATAATATTGGTGAAAATACTAAGAGTATGATTTTAACTCGTGCTTTAGCAGAAATGAGTCGTTTTGCTGTCAAGCAAGGTGCTAATCCATTGACGTTCTTAGGACTGTCAGGTGTTGGAGATTTGTTTGCAACTTGCAATAGTCCATTGAGCCGTAATTATCAAATTGGTTATGCACTTGGTTCTGGAAAAACACTTGATGAAGCAACTAAAGCATTAGGTCAGACTGCTGAAGGGATTAACACGATTGTACAAGTGCGTGCCAAAGCTCAAGAATTAGATGTATACATGCCAATTACCAATGCATTGTATGAAGTTATTTTTGAGAATGCACCGCCGATGACAATTGCGCTTTCTCTAATGAAAAATGGTCATCGCAGTGATGTTGAATTTGTTTTGCCTCACCATGAAGTCTAATCAAAAAAATGTCATCATATTTGGTTAAACTCAAGCATTAATAATAAGGTATTTATATGCAATTAACATTAGTACGACATGGTGAAGCGTCTCCTGCGATTAATGGTGATGATATGCAACGTCCTCTGACAGAGCGTGGACATCAGCAAGCTGAAGAAACAGGAAACTTCTTAAAAGATATTATTCAGCCAGAAATTTTTGTAGTTAGTCCATTGCTACGTGCACAAGAAACTTTGGCACATATCAAAGCGCATTTTGAGGGTGTTCCTGTTTTAATTTGCGATAAAATTAAACCAGATGATGATGCTAAAGATGCGATAGAATGGCTATCAAAATTATCATATGAATCAATTGCAGTTGTATGCCATATGAATGTAGTAGGGCATATTGCGGAGCAATTAACGCATGAGAATTTTAATCCATTTGCATTAGCTGAAGCTCGAATTTATGATCAGACAGTGATTGCAAATGGCTTATCAACACAGAAAAAAAGTTTTACGCCAACAATATAAAATCTTATATCCTATATTTGGATGAAAAAGGGTACTAAACACCGATGCTGTATTTATGGATGCCTGAAACCAATGGAACATGGTATTGGTCGACTGGAGAAAATTGGTTACAGGCCAACAGCCTAGAACAATTAATTCAAGACTTACATGAGCACAACGGAAAAGAAGCCGTCGTTTATTTTCCAAGTCGAAATGCTCAATTAATGCAGCAAACTATGACGAAGTTGCATTTCAAGCAATTAGGTCAAGAAGGCGTTAAGTATTTGCTTGAAGAGTTTGTTACGCTTCCGATTGATCAAATGAAAATAGTACATCATTTTCAAAATGATCAACTCAGTGTGCTCGGTGTTGCTCAATCTACTATTGAAACTTGGCAACATGCTTTAAGCCTATTACCAATACAAATTATCGCTTTTTTACCTGATTTTTTAATATTGCCAGAACCTGAGCCGAATCAAATCATCATTGCAAATTTGTACGGTAATCTACTTGCAAGAGAAAATGAATGGTCAGGTAATTCAATAGATGATTTGGCACTATTCTTAGAATTTCAAAATCCTGCTACTGAATACAAATTTGCAAATTTAAGTCCTACACAATTGGACTGTTTAGCTGCAGCATCAACACAAGATCAAGTAACAGAATTTAGTTATCAATTTCATAGCCTAAATCGTCCTAAGCAACATCCATTGAATGTCTTGCCAAAAGCAAAAAATAAAGAAGTTGAATGGTCAGGTTACTGGAAAGCTGCTGCATATGTATTGGTTGCAGTCATTTGTGTTCAGTTAGTTTATGATGGTTTACGTTGGTCTAAATTAAAACGCGTTGCTGATCAAACTGCGGTTCAGGCGATTGATCAATATAAATATTGGTTTGGTGAAAATAGTCGAGTAAATGAGCAAAATATTAAAAGTCAGTTTGAAAGCCAGTTAAGAATGAGTCAGCTTGGAGATACACAGGCTTTATCTTTATTGAGCCGAGTTGGTCCTATTCTTATGCAAAAGCAAATTGTGGCTCAGCAAGTGAGTTATGATGCATCTGTGTTAGCGATGTCGCTCAAGGCAAAATCAGCGGATGATCTTCAGGGCTTAGCGCAACAATTAAATCAACAAGGATTTCAGGCTGAACTTGGTAATGTTCAAGCTGATACAGTCGGCGCAATTGGCTTGGTTAAGATTAAATAATGAAAGCATTGAATAATATACAAAACCGTATTGATCAAAATATTGAAAGATTAAATCACTATCTTCAAGGACTATCGGTTCGTGAACGAGTCATGGTTGTTTTTACAGCAGTGTTTTTAACTGTCGTCATTATAGGTTTTGCATTGTGGAAAATGCATTCTCTTGCCGATCAGCAGCAAAATCGTTTAAATGAGCTGAAAGATTTAACGGTTTGGATGCAAAGTAACGCAGCAACAATGAAACCAGCAAATGATCTGGATCTTTCTCCTGCAGATAAGATACAGCGTACTGCTCAGCAACAGGGTTTAGCAGTATCATCACAACAAAATGGCGATCAAATACAATTGATTGCAGAACATCAAAATTATGCGGTACTTGCGAATTTCTTGATGCAACTCTCTCAAATGGGTTTAAGTATTCAAAAAATGGATATGATTTCTACCAATAATCAGATCAAATTAACGGCAACGGTGCAATAAATCATTTCTAATTTCTAGATATTTATTTTTACTAAAAATTGAGATATGCCAGCATTTAGCTTTTTTAAAGGCTTTTACATTAAGTACAGCCATATTTTTAAATCTAGATTTTTCCAATTACTGTTTTAAGTATTGATTCAAGGCGCATTAAAGCAACGACTCTACAAAATAAGCGCCTGTCAAGCATGGTGTTTTGTTTAGCCTAAGCCTATAATACGCATACTTGAAAAATCAGTAGACTGTGATTGGTATGTTATATTCATTGGCCCGCCCTCTGTTGTTTACTTTAGCACCAGAGCGTGCACATGAACTCACACTTTCTATGCTCGACAAAGCTTATAAGCTAGGTTTTATGCATCAAAAAGTTGCAAATAAACCTGTAACTTGTATGGGAATTGAATTTCCAAATCCAGTAGGTTTAGCTGCTGGTTTAGATAAGAACGGTGCACACATTGATGCATTGGCAGCACTAGGTTTTGGTTTTATTGAAATTGGTACAATCACACCACGACCTCAAGCAGGAAATCCTCAACCACGTTTATTCCGTATTCCAGAAGCCAAAGCAATTATTAACCGTATGGGATTTAATAATGATGGGGTGGACAAGCTTGTTGAGAATGTCAAAGCTTCAAAATTCAAAGGTATTCTAGGCATTAATATCGGTAAAAATGCGGATACCCCTGTCGAAGATGCAGTATCAGATTATCTAATTTGTTTAGAAAAAGTTTATAACTACGCATCATACATCACTGTGAATATTTCATCTCCAAATACAAAAAACTTACGCAGTTTGCAAAGTGGCGATGCGTTAACAGAGTTGTTACAAACATTGAAAGATAGACAACTAGAACTTGCTGAACAATATAATCATTATGTTCCTTTGGTTCTTAAAGTTGCACCAGATTTAACGATTGAAGATATTAATTTTATTTCTACACAATTACTGAAATTTAAAATTGATGGGTTAATTGTAACCAACACTACGCTTGGAAGAGAAGGTGTTGAAAATCTCCTGAATGGAAATGAAGCTGGTGGATTATCAGGTGCACCAGTGTTTGAAAAAAGTACTGAATGTTTACGCCAATTTTCTAAGATCCTAGATGGGCGTATGCCTTTAATAGGTGTTGGTGGAATCGTTTCTGGTGATCAAGCCGTTATTAAACAGCAAGCTGGCGCAAGCTTAATACAAGTCTACAGTGGATTGATTTATACAGGTCCAACACTTGTTAAAGATTGTGTTGATGCGATGACAGTGTGAAATGAACACGCTTGATATCATTATTCTGATCATTTTGCTCATTGGAGGGCTAAACGGTTTGCGTCAAGGATTTATCAAAGCCTTTGCGAACTTGATCGGATGGATATTTGCATTGATCATTGGGGCAAAATACGCAGTCATACTGGCACCTGCCATGAGCAGTTTAAGCCAAGACCCTGTAGTGCAAAAAATTGCAGCATTTGCATTTATTGTGCTCATCATTGTTGTCTGTACATGGGTTATTACCGCGCTTTTAAATGGTCTCTTGAAAAGTTTGAAATTGGGCCCATTAAATCGTTTAGCAGGTGGTGCTTTTGGTTCTTTAAAAGGTCTACTTATTGTTTTGATTGCCATGCAAGGTGTGGGACCATGGGTTGACAGCTCTCCGCATTGGAAGCAATCAAAATTTGTACAAATCTTATTGCCATATGCTCCTTTAGCGACAGAGTTGTCTAAAGATGCTGCAAATCAAGCGATACACGAAATGACATCTGAAGGTGCTTTGTTACATCGCCCTTCTTCAGAAATGGACGAATCGGAGCGTGCTTCCACAGAGCAAGCTGCTGATCATTCGACAAAAAACCCTTTTTATTAAGTGGGGTTGAACCCCATTCCAAGCTTGTCGCGAGGTTATTATGTGTGGAGTTGTTGGGATAGCCGGTAAATCACCAGTGAACCAAATGTTATTTGATGCCTTGACGATGTTACAACATCGCGGACAAGATGCAGCAGGTATAGTAACTTGTCATCAAGGGCGTTTATTCCTCCGCAAAGATAATGGTATGGTACGTGATGTATTCCATACTCGTCATATGCGAGCTTTACTTGGCAACTATGGTATTGGGCATGTGCGTTACCCTACAGCAGGCTCTTCAAGTAGTGCAGAAGCTCAACCATTTTATGTAAATTCACCATATGGTATTACCCTTGCTCACAATGGTAACTTAACCAATGCGGCAGAAATTCATGATGACTTGTTCAAAACAGATCTGCGTCATATGAATACTGATTCTGACTCAGAGGTTTTACTTAACGTATTTGCTCATGAATTACAGAAAATTGGTACTTTAAATCCAACACCTGATGATATTTTTCATACAGTTACTCGCGTACATGAGCGTTGTAAAGGTGCTTATGGCGTTGTAGCGATGATTACTGGACATGGATTAGTTGGTTTCCGTGATCCAAATGGTATTCGTCCTTTAGTTTATGGTTCTCGTGAAACTGATCAAGGCGTTGAATATATTATTGCCTCTGAGTCAGTTGCAATCACCGCGCTTGGCTTTAAAGTAGAGCGTGATATTGCACCTGGTGAAGCGGTCTTCATCAACTCTGATGGTCAGTTGTTTACTAAACAATGTGCAGCAAATCCAGAATACCGTCCATGTATTTTTGAATATGTTTATTTTGCACGACCAGATGCAACGATTGATGGGATTTCAGTCTATAAATCTCGTTTAAAAATGGGCGAGAAGCTAGCCTATAAAATCTTGAAAGAATGGGGCGAGCAACACGATATTGATGTAGTTATTCCGATTCCTGATACAAGCCGTACATCTGCTTTAGAACTTGCTAATATTTTAGGTGTGAAGTTCCGTGAAGGTTTTATGAAAAACCGTTATATCGGGCGTACCTTCATTATGCCAGGACAACAGCAGCGTAAGAAATCAGTTCGTCAAAAGTTGAACCCTGTTGAACTAGAATTTAAAGATAAGAATGTATTACTTGTTGATGACTCGATTGTTCGTGGTACAACCTGTAATGAAATTATCCAAATGGCTCGTGATTCTGGTGCGAAAAAAGTGTTTTTTGCATCGGCTGCACCTATGGTCAAATATCCAAATGTCTATGGTATTGATATGCCAGCAAAATCTGAATTGATTGCTTCAGATCGTACTGTAGAAGAGATTCGTGAGATTATTGGCGCTGATCGTCTAATTTTCCAAGATTTGGAAGATTTGAAAAATGCAGTTCGCACAAGTAAAGTTCCGCATCTCAGAGAGTTCGATTGTTCTGTATTTGATGGTGTATACGTTGCTGGCGGGATTGATAGTGATTATTTGATTAATCTTGAACAAAAACGTAATGATAGTGCGAAGAAAAAAGCTGATGGCTATATAGATGTGAACATTGATGCTGCTTCAGTGGATTTAACTGGTATTCGAGAAGAGTAAAATTACTTTAATATCGAGAAAAGCGGGAATTTCCCGCTTTTTTATTTTATGATACTCAAGGCATAAAGCCTCTTACCCAAACAATGTAATAAGGAAAATTTACATTGAAAGAAATGAGCCATTATTTAATTGAAAATAAGAATATTGCTTGGTCAGTAAGCTTTTGTATTCTTGCAATGTTACTTACATTATTTATTCTCAATTGGATTTTGGGTTTAGTTGTTCATTTCTTTGATTATACTCAGCCGATTTGGTGGCATTTTTTAAGTCCTTATTTTATTTGTTTATTATTTTTAGTATTAGTATGGTCAGTCGGTGCTGAACTGTATGTCCTGCGTGAGGGTGGACACTCTCTAGCAAAGCAATTAAAAGCACGTCGATTGGTTTTTGATGAAAGTACTCCTGAAGAAAATACTGCTCTGAGAGTTGTTGAACAAGTTGCAAAAAGTTTTTCGATAGATACACCTGCAGTGTATGTGCTGCCAGATGAGATTGGCGTAAATGCGCTAACAGCTGGTTTTAAGTCGCAAGATATCGCAATTATTTTGACGTGGGGTGCATTACAGAACTTGGATGAGCTTGAGCTATATGGATTGCTGAGTTATGAGTTTAATCAAATTCTATCAGGCGAAGCTGTTGAAAACACGAAGTTAAAAATCTTATACAGTGGTCTAACAACATTTAGTCAGTGGGGCAGTAAATTAGCTCAAGCGGGATACAGCCCGTATGCCACATTATATAGAAATAAATTTGAAACTATTTTTGTCGCAATTGGTGGTGTGATTTGGTTGATTGGGAGTTGGGGTATTTTAATTACCCGTCTAATCAAATATTTAACTCTAAGTGGACGTACATTTAGAAATGATCTGAAGACCATGAAACTAATGAATAATAATGCCAACGTTCAAACATTGTTGCGTATTTATGTTCATCACTCAGGTTCACAAATTCATAGTGCATATTCAGAATCAATTTCTCATATGTGTTTTGCAAACTCATTAAGTCCACAAAGCTGGATGAATATTCATCCAAGTATTAAAGATCGAATCTTTGAATTAAATCCAACATTATTGCAAGACCTACAATTAGAAAACCTGAGAAAATTGCGTAATCGTCCTTTATTTAGTCTGTTTCGTTCTTTAGAAGAAGAGCTGACAGATATGACAGTTCCTTGGAGTTCACCTCAGCCTTTACCTTTACTTAGATTGTCACCCATTAGTTTTGCCTTAAATGATGCAATTAAACCACTCAATCCAGAGCTTCGAAAAAATAAAAAACGTCCTGAGCTGATTCAGCGTGCGATGCAAACAGCTACGGGTTCTAGAGAAGTCATGGTTGCGATTTTAATGATTCGTCAATATCGTGAATTTATTCCACAAGAAGCGGCAGTGAGTCATGCAATCGTAGATGCGTTACTCAATTTAGATGGTCGTATCCATGTTCAGATTTTTCATGATGCTTGTAAAAACATTGGGCACATGCCGACAAGTATTGCACGTCAGTTTCTCACTAAGCTTGCTTGTATTATTCAAGAAGATGGAGAGGTTGGTTTATTAGATGCGTTGCTTTTAGAGAAAGTGAAGCATGAATTGAATTTGATGCCAGCCCATCTGCCTACAGCATTTGAAGATGTAAAATCACAAATTGTTCATTTAATTGATGCGCTGTTGCACGTCCAGCAAATCAATAGTCCAAACCAATTAGAAGTTCGTGAACGAATTTTACAGCAAATTTTGACAGTTGAAGAAATGCAAGTTTATGCGGATATTTCTGATGAACCTTTAGATCTAGCGGAAATTCTAAATGATGTTTCAGGTTTGCTATTACGAGATCGACTCAATATCTTGGCAATTGCAGAAAGATGCTTATGGAGTGATCGCATCATCACTCAAGATGAATTAGATGTTTTGGAACTTTTATATTGGCGCTTGGGTTTTGATACTCAGGATGTTGTTGAACAAATGCTGAAGAAAAATAGTTTGATGATTATTTGATGCTGCTATCAAAAATTGACTATTTATTTGATCAAAGGTTACGTGACAAACACATAATTTGGTCTGATTTCAGAGTAAGCTTGCCATTTATTTTTATTTTGTATTGTGTGTTTTTGAGTAAGTTATGGAACATATTGAAATTTTAAAAGCTTTGTTTCTAGGTTTTATTGAGGGTCTCACCGAATTTCTACCGATTTCAAGTACAGGACATTTAATCCTGTTCGGTCATTTAATTGATTTCCATTCAGATGATGGTCGAGTATTTGAAGTCGTTATTCAGCTAGGTGCAATTTTGGCGGTATGTTGGTTATATCGCCAAAAAATCTTTAATTTACTCAAAGGTTTTTTTAGTGGTGATGCAGAGGCTCGACACTTTGCATTTAGTGTTTTGATTGCATTTTTCCCTGCTGTGATTATTGGGGTTTTCGCTGTTGATTTCATTAAGAGTGTGCTTTTTAGTCCTTTAGTGGTCGCGATTGCCCTAATCGTTGGTGGTCTTATTATTTTCTGGGTTGAAGCAAAGAATTTTGATCATAAAACAACTGAAGCGACAAAAATCACCTATAAACAGGCGTTATTAGTGGGTTGTGCGCAATGTGTGGCGATGATTCCAGGAACATCTCGTTCAGGTGCAACCATTGTTGGTGGTATGTTTGCAGGCTTATCGCGTAAAGCAGCAACAGAGTTTTCTTTCTTCTTGGCGATGCCAACGATGTTAGGTGCTGCGACATTTGATTTAATTCGTAATGCTGATGTTCTCACACAAGACAATATGCTGAATATTGGTGTTGGTTTTGTTGCTGCGTTTATTTCTGCATTGTTGGTGGTTAGTGCTTTAGTTAAATTTGTTGAACGTCATACTTTGCGTGTATTTGCTTGGTACCGCATTGTTTTGGGTGTAATTTTACTTTTCGTATTCTTATAAATATAAATCAGCCTCTTTTTTTTGATTAGAAAAGAGGCTTTTTTTACTAATTTTTGGATCGTATTTTTTATATTCACTAGTGATGTATCGGTTAAAACATACTATGACAATAGCAAAACTGAATGCCCGTGATTTGATTGTTGATCTCCTTTTGGGGTTACAAGGACGAGAAATTTCAATCAAGCAGATCATCATTGCAGCTCGACTTTTTGAGATTAGTGAAAATAGCATCAGGGTTGCTGTAACTCGATTATCGAGTGAAGGAATCATTGAGGCGATTGAGCGCGGTGTCTATCAGTTTACCAATCAGTCACGTGAGTGGGCTGATGTGATGTTAAATCGAAAAAATGGTCTTAAACAAACCAAACCATGGAATCAGCAATTTATCGGTGTATTTACAGGGGCTTTGGGAAGAGTCGATCGAACGGCTTTGCATAGAAGAGAACGCGCTTTGAAACATTTGGGATTCAAAGAGTTAGAGCAAGGCATTTATATTCGCCCAGACAATTTAGCAATATCTTTTGAGCAGCTTGTTACTGAACTACATGCTACGGGTCTGGAGCAAACTGCAAAAGTGTGTGGGATCCAGTTTTTCGATGCTCAAACTATAAAAATAATAACTGAACTATGGTCCACCAAGACATTAAATCAAAATTATCAAAAATACGCTCAAATGATTGAACAATGGTTAGAAACAGCGAATGAGTTGGATTTAGATATCGCAACGAAAGAATCTTTATTACTTGGTCGGCAAACAATTTCACAATTAATGAATGATCCATTGTTACCAGAAGATTTTGTTGACGTAAAATTACGCGATCAATTTGCTCAAAGTGTT
>NZ_MELG01000114.1:0-6513 GCF_001767535.1 Acinetobacter sp. GWC1_38_13
AGTGTGGCGTTTGCCATGTGAGAGTAAGTCATCGCCAGCTTTTAAATCTAAAACACCCCCTCCGCATACGCAGAGGGGGTGTTTTTTATTGCGTGGTTGAAAATAGGGTTTATGCTAATATCCCTATAAAGACTTAGATTATTTATAATGATGATTCAAAAGAATATTTTATGGGTAGATTGTTGTACAGCTGCTTTAGCAGGTTTAATAGTTTTGTTTACAGCACAATGGTTGAGTCAAATTTATCATTTACCAAAAAACATCATCATTTTCATTGGTTGTACTAATTTATTGTATGCATGTTATTCATTTATATTAGCAAATTATAGAAGGCGATCAGCTACTCTCATCAATATTCTTGTGATAGCAAATGGATTTTGGTGCATCATTTGTTTGATTATAATATGGTGGTTTTGGCATGAAATGACGATATTGGCGATTATGCATATTGGTGGAGAAGCAATTTTTGTCGCTACTTTGGCTAAATTCGAGTATCTCTGGAGAAATAGGCTAGTAGTTAGTGACTTTATTTCATAGTTAATATTAAATCTAAGAGCTATAAAAATCATTAAGCTTAAATAAATCAAATATATATAAAAAATTAGTAAAAATTCTGAACTCGAATTTCTATAATAGCTAAAAAGTCAGGTGTGTTTTTTGTTCTATTTTTAATCTAAATATTTATAAAATGGATCATTTAAATGAAAATTTGATTAAGTGGTTATTCTAGTTTTCATCATTTACATAGATATAAATAATAGATTATTGAAAAAGTGGAGTATAAATATAATGGAAAACAATTGGTTGAGAGAGAGAAGAAGTTATTGTTGGAAAAATTAAAAATTCGTTTTGAAAACAACATGCATCGACATTTGAACTTAAGTTGGTATCAGGTTGAGGAAAGATTAAAACAAGTACCAGATAAATTATGGTCATTGCATCAAATGGAAGAAACAGCTGGAGAACCTGACGTAGTATCAATATATTCAGACTCATCTGACATCATATTTTATGATTGTTCATTAGAATCACCCAAAGGTCGCAGAAGTCTTTGCTACGATCGAGAGGCACTAAATTCACGGAGAGAACATAAACCAATTAGCAATGCTGTTGATGAAGCAGAAGTGATGGGAGTTGAATTGCTGACAGAAGAGCAATATAAGCAATTACAGTCTATTGAGCATTTTGATTTACAGACGTCGAGTTGGGTGAAAACGCCAGATGATATTCGGGTGAAAGGAGGGGCTATCTTTTGTGATTGTCGTTATGGACGAGTTTTCACTTATCACAATGGTGCTCAATCTTATTATTCAACTCGAGGATTTCGTAGTTTGTTAAAAATCTAAGTTCCATTGGGATGAATGATTTTTTGTAGGAAGTTAAAGTAAACGAACCAATTGAATATTTTTTTAATTTTAAATTTTGCCAAGCGCTTGCTTGGTTTTTGTGGTTTTGATACCTTAGTGCTCACTAAATATTCGAAAACAATGACCAATAATCGCCAGGAAGCAAGCATGCAACTTAATCCCTTATATTATACTGAGCAACATTTAGCCTTTGCTGAGAGTGTTAGGCGCTTTACTGAAAAAGAGATTAGCCCTTTTATTAATGAATGGGATGAAGCAGAAACCTTTCCTCGAGAGCTTTATAAAAAAGCAGCCGATATTGGCTTGCTCGGCGTTGGCTTTGATGAAAATTATGGAGGTATTGCTGGGACGGATGCATTCTATACTCTACTTGCCTCAGTCGAGCTAGCAAAATGTGCATCAGGCGGTTTGGCTGCATCTTTACTTTCACATACGATCGGTACACCACCAATTCAACATTTTGCTCAAGAAGAAGTAAAAGCTGAAGTATTACCAAAAATTTTATCGGGAGAGAAAATTTCTGCATTGGCAATTACTGAACCGAGTGGTGGTTCAGATGTTGCGGCTTTAAAAACTAAAGCGGTGCGAGATGGTGATGATTATATTGTCAGTGGTGAAAAGACCTTTATTACATCAGGTATTCGTGCAGATTATTATTCTGTTGCGGTGAGAACTGATCCCGATGCGAAGGGGGCTAATGGTATTTCAATGTTGCTGATTGATGCACATAGTGAAGGCATTACAAAATCAAAACTAGATAAAATGGGTTGGTGGGCATCGGATACAGCTCATTTGCATTTTGATAATGTGCGCGTGCCAGCTAAAAATTTACTCGGCGCAGAAAATATGGGCTTTTTCGTCATCATGAACAACTTCAACATGGAGCGTTTTTTTCTTGCTGCCAGTAGCTATGGTTATGCATTGGTTTGTTATGAAGAAGCTTTGGATTGGGCCCAACAGCGTCAGACTTTTGGTAAACGCTTAATTGATCATCAAGTCGTCCGTCACAAGTTGGTGGATATGGCGACACGTTTAACTTCAACTCGCGCATTATTGGAAGATACAGCCTACCGTTTAGGAAAACCCGAATTACAGGGAAATGAACTGATTGCGCAAATTTGTATGCTTAAGAATGTTGCAACACAAACTATGCAATTCTGTGCTGATGCTGCGGTACAGACATTAGGCGGTATGGGCTTTATGCGTGGTACGAAATCAGAACGTATTTATCGTGAAGTAAAAGTCAACATGATTGGTGGTGGGGCAGAGGAAATCATGAAAGATCTTGCCAGTCGCCAACTGGACTATTAATACATATTTTAAAGGCTTTGAATCAAGAGGAAGTTGGTTTAAAGCCTTATCCGCATAACAAGAATGAGTTAAATAATAATTTAGGAAAAAGGCATGGATGGTTTATCACTTAACCCAATTTATTACACATCTGAACATCTAGCTTTTGTAGATAGTGTTAAACGCTTTGTTGAAAAAGAAATTTCACCCTATGTAAATGAATGGGATGAAGCAGGCACTTTTCCGCGAGAACTTTATCAAAAAGCTGCTAGCATTGGTTTACTTGGTTTAGGTTTCGATGCAGAACATGGTGGAATTCCTGAAGCTGATGCATTTCATGTATTGCTTGCTGCAATTGAGATGGCAAAAGCAGCATCGGGTGGGGTTCATATTTCATTGATGATTCATAGCATTGGTACTCCACCGATTCATCACTTTGCACGTCCTGAGATTCGTGATGAAGTTATGCCGAAAATTATTGCAGGTGAAAAAATCTCAGCCCTAGCGATTACTGAACCGAGTGGTGGTTCCGACGTTGCCGCTTTAAAAACAAAAGCGGTTCGTGACGGGGATTATTATATTGTGAGCGGAGAGAAAACCTTTATTACTTCAGGTATTCGAGCTGATTATTATACGGTTGCGGTACGTACAGATCCGAATGGAAAAGGTCCAAAAGGGATCTCGATGCTTTTGATGGATGCGCATAGTGAAGGGATTACAAAATCACCTTTAAAAAAGATGGGATGGTGGGCTTCTGACACAGCTCACCTACATTTTGATGAAGTGAGTGTACCAGTAAGTCATTTGCTCGGTCAGGAAAATGCTGGTTTTAAAGTGATTATGAATAACTTTAATATGGAGCGTTTTTGGCTAGGAGCGATAGCCTATGGTTATGCATTGGTTTGCTATGAAGAAGCTTTGGAATGGGCACAACAACGTAAAACCTTTGGTAAGCGCTTAATTGATCATCAAGTGGTACGTCATAAACTTGTCGATATGGCTACGCAACTTACAGCTACTCGTGCTTTGTTGGAAGATACTGCATATCGTATGGGAAAAAAGGAACTGCAAGGTAGTGAGCTCATTGCACAGATATCAATGCTTAAGAACGTTGCTACTCGTACGATGCAATTCTGTGCTGATGCTGCGGTACAGACCTTGGGTGGTATGGGTTTTATGCGAGGTATGAAGTCCGAACGCATTTATCGTGAAGTGAAGGTGAATATGATTGGTGGTGGTGCCGAAGAAATTATGAAGGATTTGATTAGTAAGCAGTTGCAATATTAATTGGTAAAAAAGGGGGTGATCACTAATTCATCCCCTTTTAAAATTATGTGGATTCAATCCACTCATGATTTAAAATCGCCCAACGCTCATGATCTTTCCATTCTTTACCACCAACGCGTAAATATTGGCGTGAAAACCCTTCTTTAACAAAGCCTGCTCCTGCCACAAGGTGAATGGAGCGAGAATTTTCAGGTTGGATATTCGCTTCTAATCGATGCAAGTTCAGTGTTTGAAAAGCTTCTTGTAAAATAAGTTGAAGCCCATGTCGCATATATCCAAGACCTATATATGGATAAAAGGCTTCATAGCCTATATAAGCAGAATGAAAGTGACCTCGAATGATATTCGATATATTAAAGGTTCCTACAATTGTATGGTTTTCAGTTAAACAGACAAAATAACGATATTCTTGCTGTAGGTATTGTTCAAAATCTGTAGGAGGATATGTCCATGGTTGATGTAGATGAACACTATTTTGGTAGGCTTTTTTGATTTCAGCTAAATCACTGAGTTGAGGCTTACGTAAATAGATCTGACTCATTTCAAAGCCATTTCCCAAACCATTTCAGTCAATTCATCAATTTTCACTTTACCTTCTGGTCGGTACCATGTGACTGTCCAAGAAATAGAACCACCGACTAAACGTCGCCAAATAAACGCATCATGTTTGACTTTGCCTTGAGTACGTAATTTTTCAATCACATCAAGCCAGACTTGCTCATATTCATTACGCATTTTCAAAAGGTATTCTTGTTTTTCTTTAGAAAGCGCAAACCATTCATGTACCAGTACTGCCATTGCCGCACCAGTATCACCAGTAATTGAAATCAATTCAGCTCTAATTAAATCACGCAATTGTTGTTCAGGATCATTTGAACGTTCAGCCGCTTCTTTAAGCCGTGCAAAGTTATAAATAATGGTTTGCTCCATCACAGTAGCTAGAATGTCATCTTTACTTTTGAAGTGATGGAAGAGACTACCTGATTGAATACCAATAAATTCACCAAGTTGGCGAACCGTGGTTTTATCATATCCTTGCTTATAAAACAGATAGGCGGCACCTAAGAGCAAACGTCCACGTGGGCTATCGTCAAAACATACGATTTTTGGTATTTGCTCAATTGAAGTTGCGATCATGCCTGTCCGTCTATCCCGTTTAATCAAAGTGTATTGTAACAAAATTCATTTCATGAATTGTCTTATCTTTTTATAACAAGCATTTGCTTGATTTTGTCTGTTTTTGCTAATACAGCATATCATTCTGCACTTTACAAACCAAGCACTTGCTTGGTAATGTTGTGTTGTTTTTAATAATAATGAGAAAGCTCATGACAAGCGTCAAGCAGGATGACCAAAAGTTAGTAAAAATTGGATGTGCTTCTGGGTTTTGGGGCGATACCAATACAGCTGCTTTTCAGTTGGTGCATTTGAGTGATATTGATTATCTGGTCTTTGATTATCTATCTGAAATTACTATGTCAATCATGGCTAAAGCAATGATGACTGATCCTAATCATGGTTATGCATTGGATTTTGTTAGTCGTGTGATGTCTCCACTGATTAATAAAATTGCTGAAAAGAAAATCAAAGTAATCAGTAATGCAGGTGGGGTAAATCCCTTAGCTTGTCGTGATGCTTTACAAAAAATCATTGATGAAAAGGGCTTAGATTTAAAAGTAGCTGTGGTACTTGGTGATGATGTATTGCCAAAGCACACCGAACTGCAGCAAAAAAATATCAAAGAAATGTTTAATGGTGAGCCTTTGCCTGCACATGTGGCGAGCAGTAATGCCTATTTAGGTGCTGTTGCTATTCGTGACGCTTTGGATTTGGGTGCAGATATTGTGATTACAGGTCGGGTGGTCGATTCGGCGGTTGTGCTTGCACCCTTATTGCATGAATACAAATGGTCACTGGATGATTATGACAAGTTGGCACAGGGCTCATTGGCAGGGCATGTGATTGAATGTGGTGCTCAATGTACAGGTGGGAACTTTACCGATTGGCGTTTAGTACAAGGCTTTGACAACATGGGCTTTCCAATTGTAGAAGTCAGTGCAGATTCCTCTTTTGTTGTGACTAAACCACAAGGTACAGGTGGTTTAGTGTCGACTGCAACGGTCGCAGAGCAAATCGTTTATGAAATAGGTAATCCACAAGCCTATTTACTTCCTGATGTAACAGCTGATTTTAGTCAAGTCTATTTAGAACAAGTGGGTGATGATCGAGTTAAAGTCACAGGTGCAACAGGTCGAGCACCAACTCAACAATATAAAGTGAGTGCCACTTATGCCGATGGTTATCGTGTTTTAGTCAGTTTCTTAATCGCAGGTCGCGAAGCGCCTGAGAAAGCACAAACCATTGCCAATGCCATTATCAATAAATGTGAGCGTGTATTGGCTTTACGTTCTGTTCCTCCATTTACAGAAAAATCGATCGAAATTTTAGGTATTGAAAGCACCTATGGGGCACATGCACGCATTAAAGAAAGCCGTGAAGTCGTGGTCAAAATTGCAGTCAAACATATGTTTAAAGAAGCATGTATGTTCTTCGCTTCGGAAATCGCACA
>NZ_MELG01000115.1:0-6467 GCF_001767535.1 Acinetobacter sp. GWC1_38_13
ATACTCGACCTAACCACGCATTTTCAATTACTTGCCCAAAGCTTTCTACTTTCTCTTGTTCTGCTACTAGTCGTGCTTTACCAAAGCTACCCTGCTCTGTGATATGCACTTGTAAAATTGGGGTCGCATGTTGTTGTAATGCATCCCACAAGCCTAACTTTTGATAAATTTGCACGCTACGGCGTGACAAAGCGGTGTTACGAGCATCAAAACTTGAGTGATATGGAGCTAGATTTTCGTCATCGTAATTTGGATATTTCACAGCTTCTAATAGCTTTACGGCAATATTAGATTTTGCCAACATTAAAGCAAGGCTGAGTCCAACCATACCCCCACCGACAATGATGACTTGTTGCTGCATAATATTATTCCTTATCAGTTTTTCATGACTTGATGTTTCGGGACTATCTTACTCTAACTCAAATTGGGATTGGAATTTGTACTTTGTTTGGTCTGTGTTTTATTTTAATTCGACAAATAAAAAAGGCTTATTTATCCTAGAATAAGCCTTTAGATCAATATTTCAGACTTAACTAGCCATTAATTGCTCAATCTCTTCAACAGTTTTCACTACATTCTTAGTCAAAACCAACGGTCCATTTTCAGTGACTACAATATCATCTTCGATACGAATCCCAATACCACGCCATTTCGCCTCAACTGTTTCATCATCAGGTGCGACGTATAAACCAGGCTCAACGGTGACTACCATACCTGCTTCATAAGCACGCCAGTCTTCGCCATGCTTATAAGCGCCCACATCATGCACATCCATACCAAGCCAATGCCCAGTGCCATGCATAAAGAATTGACGGAATGCTTCACTTTCAACCAACTCATTTACATTACCGCTAAGTAAGCCAAGATCAACCAAACCTTGAGTTAAAATTTTTACAGCGACTTCATGTGGATATTTGTAGTGATTGCCGATACGTGTTGCATCAATCGCAGCTAGTTGTGCATCTAATACAATATTGTAAAGTGCTTTTTGCTCAGGACTGAACTTACCATTGACTGGGAAAGTGCGAGTGATATCAGATGCATAGAATTCATATTCACAAGCAGCATCTATTAAAACCAAATCACCATCTTTTAATGGTTTATTGTTTTCTACGTAATGCAAAATGCACGCATTCTCTCCACCACCGACAATACTATTGTAGGCTGGTACACAACCATTTTTACCAAAAATATAATTGAGTTCTGCTTCAAGTGCATACTCCATCATTTCTGGTTTCACTGATTGCATAGCACGTGTATGTGCATCTGCACTGATATTTGATGCGATCTGCATTAGCTCGATTTCTTGCGCTGATTTTTTCAGACGCATCTCATCTATAAGTCGATCAAGCTGAATGACCTCTGCTGGAGAGGTTGATCCACGACGTTGTTGAGAATCAGCTTTTTGAATCCATTGACTTACTCTGGCATCAAACTCAGCTTGATGACCAATTCGAAAATACAGACGATCTTTATTTAAGAGCTTTGCAATGATTTCCTGATCCAATAAATCTATTGCAAATGCTTCATCTGCACCATAGATTTCAACAGCCCCTTCCACACCAGCACGGTAACCATTCCAAATCTCCATTTCGCGATTACGCTCTCGGCAAAATAAGGAATAACGATACGTTTCACCTTCAGCGAAGGTTTCCAATACCGCAACTGCTTCAGGTTCAGCAAAACCAGTTAAATAATAAAAACTACTGTCAGCTCGATATTTATAGTCTGCATCGCGATTGCGGTACATTTCTGCACGTGTCGCAATAATAGCAACACTATTTGCACCCATTTTCTGAGCTAAATGATCACGGCGTTGTTTAAAATCAGCTTGAGTTAGTTTCATATTATCCTACAGCTTGAAAGTCCCTCTAAAAAGTAAGAGGGATTTATTAGGGAGATTTAATACCGCATTAACTCGGACGATGCGGTGTAAACATTTCTACAATAGTTTGTGGATCAGCTGTGCTTTCTTGATTTCTGCTTTTGGCATGAAAGTTTTTTAAGAGTGAGCTTTCACTAACAGAAATCTTTTTGCGACCAATCGATAAGCTCACTGGAATTAAACGAACAAACTCGTATAACTCTTCATAGCTTGCTTCACCTTCGTCATCATTATCTGAATCTTCAAACTCTACTGCTGCAACATCTTGTAAGTGTTCAATGAGTTCTTGTTCATCAGCACGAATATGTCCTGATGCTAAACCAAAGCCTAGAACCACACCAGCACACCAATCTGCCAAAGCTTGAACTCGATCAACAAGTAGATGACTATCATCTGGCAACATCGGCAAATAATCTAACTCATCGTCAGACAAGGCATGAGAAACATCTTCGCTTTCGTCAGTTAAGCTTTCTAACGCCTCTTCCGATAATGCAGGAACATTTAAAGTATTTAAAATTTGTGACCATTCGTCTTTGGTTGGTGCTTGTGTGACACAAACTATACCTGTGAGTAATCCATGTAACTCACTTGGACTTGAAATCTCTTCAATCCCATCAAAATGGGCATTCCAATCCGTCCAACCTGAAATATCGTCTTGCATTCGTTTATCCAATCTCTATACTGCTGTATATATTACCTTTGATTGCAACTCTGTGCGACCTCGTTATGTTAGAACAATTACAGCGTCTACAAGCGCATATTGGTGTTTTAAAAACACGTTTACATCATTTAGAGCGCGAAAACACTTCGCTCACTGAAGCTAAAGCTTTAGCTGAAACAGACCATCATGCACAAATCGTGCAAAAAAATAGCATCATCACGCAAAAGCAGGAAGAAGTTGATAACTTAACTGAACAATTAACTCAGTTACAAGATCAATTTAAGCAGCTGAATCAAGATGCGACAACACTTGCTGAACGCTATAGCCGCTTGGAAAAAAGCACCACTGACTTAAAAAATCGCTTTCAAGAGATTTTGGCAGAGCGTAATGATTTACGTGTGACTAAAGAGAAGCTCCAAGCACAACAACGTCATAGTCAGCAAGAAATCCAAGATCTTCAGCAAGATCGTGATCGTTTATTGCAAAAAAATGAGCTTGCAAAATCAAAAGTTGAAGCAATTATTCAACGTCTTGCCATCCTAGGTACTGCGCAAGATCATCATGCACAAGAAATTCAGCAACTTGCTCACCCGAATGCTGAACTACAAGAGGAAAACTGATCATGAGTGAACAAGTGACAGTAGAACTTCGTTTAATTGAACAGACTTTTCGCTTAAATACCACTGAAGACAAACGTGAAGAATTAGAGCGTGCAGCTGAACTACTGAATCAAAAGTTTCAGGATATGCGACGTAATGCTCCTCGTGTAGAACACAATAAATTAGTCATTATGGTTGCCTTACAGATGGCACAAGATGTCTTTAGTTTGAATAAATCTTTGCAGGAATATGCTCACTGTGAGCGCCTACTTCAAACCATCTTGGAAGATGTCGAACAAACTGTTGAGTAAAATTGCACAAAGCCCCATCAATTAGTAAGTATCTTTACAGATATGTGATCTGCAAGGATTGTCATCGTGTAAAGATCAGTTATACTAAAACTGTCTCTAGGGTGTTCGCCAGTACGTCTAGTCCCCTGCCGATACTTAAATTTATGGATGTGTCCTGTACATTTTGAGTGTATGCCTGCCTCGAGTAGGAAACCCAGTAAGTGTACGTCACCTCCACCTTGAACTCATCGGGTTCAGGGTAACGACCATGCAGCGGCACCTCTGGAGCATTACTTTTCTAATGGTTCTCACCAAAAGAAAATTCAATTTATAATCCCCTTTAAATCAAATCGTTCTTTGTTTTTATTACCTCTTAAACTCTGCTTATTTTTAGTACATTTCAAATAAAAAACCATAGCACATGCTATATGTACTATGGCGTTATCACTTCAAAATTTTAAGGTCTATTCATCGTTCAAGGCACATTCATAGTGACTTGGCGATTGCGAACAACGAACCTGTTTCAGCAACTTCATCATATCTGGATCGTAATAGCCTTCTTTCGTCATTTGGATCCGTGCTTCACGCATAAGTCGAACATAACCTGGCTTATCACTTTCATTTAGTGTTAACCAATATTTACTTGGAATTTTAGCTTCCAATTTATCGACAAATTCAAATGCTGGATTGAGCTGTTTAGAAATGACCTCACGCGCAACTGATCCCATTCCTGCTGGAAATTTATTGCGATGCATGATCAATGTGCCTGTCACTTGAATGACAGGGAACTTGATAATCCCACCAACAACTTTGCCAGACTTATCACTCATCCCTTTATGTAACTCTAGTGGTTCAAACAATATCGCAGGTCCAGCCATAATATCGACTTCTTTATTGTTGAATTTACCACCAACACTCACTAAATCTACCGAAATAGGTTGAGCACCTACATTTTGAACTAATTTCTTTTGGGTTTCATCGAATTGGAATACAGCAATCTTTTTACCTGCAGCTTTAGCTAGAGTATTAATATTTCGATCGTTGACCATAATATAAGCAGCACCTAATGGTACTACCCCGACAACCTCATAGTCTTTGTTCACCATCTTTTCATCAAACTTTGGATTTGCTAAAACTTTGATCACTGCGCTCAATTGTTTGTATGTTTGTAGTGCACCAATTGCATCAATACTTCCAACAAATTTATTAAATTGTTTCGCTCGTAGATTACTAATACCTGCACCATCACAGCGTTTACTACGAAAATCTTCGGTTAAAACAGCTTCATTGGTATAAACCTTTAGGTTCACCAATGTAGATGCTGTTTTTTTAAGTTTAGGATAATCAAAATCCAGTTTAAATTGTAAATGCGAAGGACGAGCAACTTTCATATTGACACCAAACTGCTTGGCGACGTTTACCATTCTTGGCATTTCAGTGATATAGCTAGTTGCTTGTTCAAATGCTTCACTATGCTCACCATTCGGCGAATACACACATAAAGTGACCTGTTTAGGAATCTGCTGCCAAGTTTTAGGGTCATTGAGTAGTTTTTTAACTTTATTCTGCGAATGAGTTGAAAGCGTTAGATCTAACTTCCCTTCAGGAGCTGCATTGGTTGGACTCATCATGGCGAATGACGAGACCATCATTCCTGAGATAAGAATTAATTTAATTGACATCCTGCACTTATTTTTATGGATTAAACGGTCCATTTTTAGCTATTTCCCAATAGTTTTTATTCAAGTTAAGGTCATTAAATCAAAATAGAATTGACTGCTTTTACTTAGATGATGTCAATTAAGTCAAGAAAAGTATAAAAACTCTCATTATTTGATAATAGTCTATATTTTCTCGAAGTTTATAGAATACGAGAGACAATATTTATCCGACTAAAACAATCTAAAACCAGCTTCTATACCTTAGTAAAATCCCAAATCGACTTTTCCAACCAACATAAAGTATGAAAAATCTAGAATTAATCCAACGAGTTTTCTTTAACTAAAAATCAAATATCAAACATATTACAAGTTTTGATTCAGTTGAATTGGTAACTCCACTTGCATTCGTAGAATTAAATCACAGAGATAAATAAGCCGTAAAATTGACTCAACATTGATTTTAGACTCGGCTAAAAGTGATGTGATTTGCTTTGCAAGTATGTTCATTCCTGCATCTAATGCCAACTGACGTTGTTGTTGCAATGTTTCGATCTGTGATGAACTCAGCATCATACGCCCAGAGCAACTCAGACTAAGTAATACATCAAAAATTGGTTCACACACTTTTTGACTTAAACTCATTTGAATAGATGAAAATTTTGCTCTCTGTTGTTGTTTCATCATTAAGAGTTGTTCAATCCGTCCAACGATACTTTCTTTCAAAGTCTTTTTTGATTCAGTGAATTGATCAAAATCTAGGTTAAATAAGCGAGTTTTTTCATTTTGCGTGATCAATAAACTAATTGGTGATAACACCAAGGTATGTCCTTTAATCTGGCAATATACAAAAACAGAGTTGATTTGAGTTTTTTGATTACACAAGTGTTCGAGCTGACGAATTTTTTCTATTTCTGACGTTTTCCAATCTAAACGTAAATGTATCGCTGATTGATTCTGATCATAGACCGTCCACCATAAACATTGCTCAACTTCATCAACTTGAGGATTGTCATAGCTAGAAATATTAAGCATGACTGTTTGATCAACACCTTCGATACTTTGTAATTGTTGCTGCCAACGTTGCTGTAGTTTGTGCCAATTATCAAATCCGATGTGTTGATAAATACTAAAATCCTGAAGATCTTTTAAGCTATTAAGTGGTAAGGCTCGACTTTGTCCTGAAGCAGATAAACGATCATCCTCAGAAAATCGTGGCTGTTGTAATCGTACTTTTTTTTGCATGAGTTGTTGAGCTGTCATCATCCAAATGCTTTGCTGAGACCATGCATTGTAACGATTAAAGTTCGGGTCATTATTTTCAGTACGCGCTAGTGTCACCTCAAAAATTTGAGGGTTTTCTTGCTCTGAGAA
>NZ_MELG01000116.1:0-6201 GCF_001767535.1 Acinetobacter sp. GWC1_38_13
TAACTGGTAAAGATACGCATTGATTTGAGCTAAATATAATAATGTTTCGTGTTCAGAACTATGTTCGTCACGATTTAAAAGTCGAGCAACCTGACCGCTCAGTTGCCTTAACATTGCAGCCAATCGAGGTAATGACTCACTTCTAGCAGACATATTCAGTAGATGTAATTGTCGTGCAGTCATTTCATTTACATGCGATAAACCAAACTCAATCAACTGAGCAAGATCATCTTTTAATTCAATAATAAATTGACCTTCAATCTCACTCAGAACTACGGAATTCTCTGTTTCATTAAGTTCCAACTCAGTCCAGAATTTTCCTTGCAGTCGCTGTACTTCACTTAAAGCAGCTAGATAATATGCAGACTGATCCTTTTCTAAATTTGACAGCATTCCAGCAAAACTAGCCCCTGCCACATAAATAATGTCTTCAGCCAGACTCTTGATACGAATTTTTAAACTGTATTCTTCTTCAAATAATTCTGTTTGTTGTTCTTTTTGCCAAAGACGAGCGAGTTTGATGGCTTTTTGAGTTTGAGCTTTACCTATTTTCTTTGCGATTTGGTTGAGATCAACTCTCAATATTTCTTCGATCAGATTGGGTTGGAAATTATTTTCAAGTTGTTCAACCAATTCAACAGTCGTACTTTGAATATCCTCAGCTGAGTCTGTTGTTAGATTTTCGATTGGTTGCTGAACTGAATTTTGTAAATGTTGTTGCAGATATAAAACGGCTGCGACAATGTGCTTACAAGCACCTGTTGCAGGGCAACTACATGATGCATTGACTAAACCTGCCGATGATAAACCAACTTGTTGACCATCACTCTCAATGGTGATGTGTTCAGATCGCTCCGTTTGTAAAATAACCTTTCCTGCCTCAATATCTTTTAAGGCACGGCGAACCAAACCAGTATTTGCATAAGTAGCAAGACTGTCTTGATCATAAGCCAAATATTGGTGTTGCCAGCTCATTGCATCACCTCTGCCATCCATTCAGCAAAATGTTCAGGGGTTAGCGCTGCAACAGACATGCCCCTCTCATTCAGCTTCTGTGCCATTTGAATATCATAGACAGGGTTAGCTTGTTCATCTAAAGCAGCTAAGCCCAATAACTTTACGTGTTGACTTTGCAAGCGACTAATCGCATTGAGTAAATGTGCTACAGAACCACCTTCTTCAAAATCACTGATTAACGTAAAAATCGTGCGATTTGGTTGTGTGATAAAACGTTCGCAATAATTCACCGCTTTGGCAATGTCTGTGCCACCACCAAGCTGAACAGTCAATAGCACTTCAACGGGGTCATGTGCCATATGAGATAAATCAACAATATTGGTATCAAATAATACGAGATGTACTTTTACAGCAGGTAAACTTGCGAGGATGCTTGCACAAATCGCACTGTACATAACAGAGTTCATCATTGAACCACTTTGGTCCACGCACAACACGACAGTCCAAGGTAAATGACGTTGTACCCGCGCATTGAAGAATGGTTGTTGAATAATAAGCTTATTTAAATCAGCGTTATAGTATTTTAGATTTTTCCGAATCGTACGTCGCCAGTCAAAGTTCTGACTATTTGCGATCAAAGAACGGCGAAAACGATTGCGTCGACCATGAATCGCATTGATAAAGTTGGGTTTTAATCGTGCAACGATTTGCTCTACTACAGTTTGAATAATCTCTCGGACAGCATCTCGAGTTTGCGCATTCATTCGCCCACGCATCGTCAATAATGCTTTAGCAAGCTGAGGTGTAGGCTCTAAACTTTTTAAGCTTTGCGGATCTTTGAGTAATGCATCTAATTGGTAGCGTTCAACTGCTTGAGTTTGAATACGTTCAAAGGTACTTTGCGGAAATAATTTTCGCGCTTGATTGAGCCAATTAATTGCAGTGAGCTGTGAGTCATCTAATGAGCCATGACGAGACCCCCCTGCAACATGACCACGTTGTTCATACTCACGGTTGTATAAATAATCGAGAGTACGTTCCAAACGTAATTGTTCTGCATCAAGCTGTACCTGATCCAAAGCTCGATCACTATAGCGACCCAGAATTAAGCGCCAACGTGCTGCAAGGTTATTAGAGTTTGCATCATTCATTATACTAACCAACCTTGTAAATTTCGCTCGATCAAAAATTCTTGTAGTTGTTGATTTAATTGAACACCTTGTAGCATTTCAGCTTGTGAAACCTCACTGATATATTGAGAGATATCCAAACTTGAAACATCATTCAACTGCGCAATCTGCTCAGCAAAAGCTGCTGTTTCCTTCGGTTTAAAATGAGTAAATGATTGGCGTAAATCAGGCAGAATCGCCACAAAGGCAGCCTCGTCCCATTTTAATAACAGTTGATTCAGTAGTTGTGCCATTGCAGGATAACGCAATAATAATTCAGGTGCGCTTTGCATCATTCCAGATAGATAAGCGACCGCATGTTCAGGGTTAACACCTAAACCAAAATGTCGCTGAACTGATTGTTGTAAATCCTGTTCAGTCAAATCACCATCAATAAAACGTAAGGCATCAACCGCACCTGCCAACACATCTAGCTTTTGCCAGTCCGTGTTTAATCGTGCTAAAGCATTATAAAATTGTGCTAAGAAATTTTGCTCACCACCTACTACACGATTTATCTGCTTAGACAAATTGCGTAATTGCAAAACTTGATTAAGAATTTGCTGTTGTTGGTCTGCTGGTGGCGTTGCCAACTGAGACAGTAAAAATAAAGCTGTGGGGATGACTTGCTGCATCAGCGCTTTGAGTTCAGGTTGTTGCTGAAAAGCTAAAAAATCTTTGCCTGTCCATAAATTTAATAATTTTTGTCCACATTGAATCACCGAATCCAAATCAGGATCAGTGGGTAAGAATTGTTGAACTTCAGTAAACAGAATTGGAATTTGTTTGTGCAATCCCATCAATGCTGCTCGAATTAAAAGCTGTACTGCAAGATGTGATGACCTTCCTTGTCCTGCCTGAGAAAAAGTCTGTTTGATATGCAAGAGTTTTTGTACTGCAACAGTATTTAACTCACTTCCTAACTCGGATAATTCAATCAACTGAGCTTCAACATGGGGTGTCCATGCATAATCCCATTCTTCAAATAATAAATGTAAGCGCCCACCACCTAAGAAATCTGGGCCAGTCACAGACTTGGCAAATCCCACTTGCAAGAAATCAAGTAAATGTAGAAAACGACTGCGCAAACGATGTTTCTGATTTCGAAAGACATCCAGTTTTGCGCGTTTGGTGGTCGTTTCATCCAATTTAAAACGATGAACTTTTGCTAAATCATAAACTTGAGCTAACAGTGGCGGTGTTTGCGTGGATTGCACCACTTGTCCTAGACGCGCACCACCCAGAATTTGCTTCAATAGGCTTTGAAATGCTTGTTGTCCCTCATCTAAACTGCCTTTGACAAAACTACTTTGACAGGCATCAATCAAATCAAAACGACTAATTAAATGATGTCCTCTTAAAGTCGCTAATCTAATCGCCTGTTCAGTCGCATTTTTAACCGTAATAAAACTGCTTTCTAAAATCTGCTGGTCGCGTAATTGCGTAGAAAAATCAGACAGTAACTCAACGATTAAGGCTTGTCGCTGTTCAGCATCATCAAAGGATTTCTCCATCATATGTTGCCAGCAACGTTGATAAAATGCAGGCGATGGCATACCAGAAGCATAACCATTTAAAGCATCAAGACGATCAAAACTATAACGAATCAACCATGCTTGGTCATCTTGATCTGCTGACTTCATTTTTTTAATTTTCTTAGGTTTCTCAACCAGTAAATGTGCTGCCAATTGCTCAATTAAGGCTAAGGTATGAAAACCACCTGTGAGGATACAGATTTTACCCTTTTTATTTGCATAACATTCTAAGATGCTTTGCAGCATGCATTGTTCTCGGATTAAAGAAGCATCGGCTTCTAAAACACTATCCTCATAATCTAAACGAGACATAGCACACCAAACGAGCACCTCATGGAAAAAGCTTTGCCAATCATGCATCTCCAGCTTTGGCTTTAACTCAAATAAGTGATCCCAAAGTTCATCATGATTTCGACAGTGCAACTTCTGTGCTAGGGTTTGTAAATACTGACTATGAGCCAAATAGCGCTCTTGCTGTAAGCTTCGACTTTGCCAAGTTTGTTTGGTGATCGTCTTTAATTCATGATCAATCTGACTTGTCCATGCTAAATCAATAAACTCAACCTCAGCATTAATTTCTGGCGCATATCGCAGCGCAACCCATTCAGGTGAATAATCGCAAAATGGATAATAAGCAGTACGCGTTTGTTTCTGTTCCGTCTTTTCATCATCAGCAGCATTATTATTTGCTTCCATGATTTCGGTTTGACACAGTACAGCTAGTGGTGGCTGACTATCTGGATGCTGTAAATCTGCAATTAAACGATTAAATGAACGTGGTGCTTCAATCAATATGTGTTTAGGCTGTAATTGCTGCAACGATTGTAAAGCAGCATAAGCACACGCTGGGCTATGATGGCGAATCGGTAAAAAATGAATACCTTTATCTGCCAAAGCCTTTTGCTGTTGTAATGCTAGTTGTAAGCGTTGTGGTATCGTCATATTCTTTATTTCAATAAATTTTCACTTTTTATATAAACTACATACAACATCTGATACTCGGAACGTCATTCACAGCCTGCGTGGTATCTGTCAAATGTTGTTTCTGCGACTCGATTAACTAAATGTAAGAAGTCAACAGGTTCTGTGAATGACAAATGGTTTTGCCTACTTTTGTCGAAACAAAAGTAGGTCGAGCCGAAGGCTTATCCTCAAATAAGATGAGAACTCGGCACGACTCAGTTAAGACTCAAAAAATCTACTGCCAAAACGTTTTTCCAGCATCAAAAAAAGCCTTCCAAGTTACATCCTGTTTGGCACGTTCACGGGCAACATTATCCATATAAAAACGCATCCGCTTGGCATCGTCAGCATTATCTTTTAACACCACGCCAATCAACTGACGCGCAATCGCAGCACTACTCAAAGATTGATCACCTAAATAATAGCCTTCTAAAGCAGCTGCATAAGCGATATTGACCGCTTCAGCAGTCGACATCACCGCATCAGGTGTTTTAATTGAGGTACCGTCTTTGGTTGTGCCTTGACGTAACTCTTGAAAAACTGTGACCAGTAGATCAACCACAGATTCAGACATTTGAATCTGATCAGATAACTCTCCTAACTCGCGTTTCAACTGAGTCAGTACAAGCTCACGTTCAAAAACAGGATCAGCAATCGGTCGTACAGTTTCAAAATTAAAACGACGTTTCAATGCGGATGACATCTCATGCACACCGCGATCTCTTAAATTGGCGGTAGCAATAATATTAAATCCTGCTTTGGCATAAACACGACCTTGATCCCCAAGCTCAGGAATCATCATGGTCTTTTCAGACATTAATGAAACTAAGACATCCTGAATTTCAGGTGGACAACGCGTGATTTCCTCGAAACGAATGATCTTGCCAAGCTGCATCGCTTGATAAACAGGTGATGCAACTAAAGACTTTTCATTGGGACCTTCAGCCAGCAATAAAGCATAGTTCCATGAATATTTGAGATGATCTTCAGTCGTGCCTGCTGTTCCTTGAATGGTAAGTCCTGAGTCACCACTAATCGCTGCTGCTAATAATTCGGACAGCATAGATTTTGCTGTACCTGGTTCACCCACCAACATGAGACCTTGTTTGCCCAGTAAAGTCACAATCGCTCTGTCGACTAAAGCATCATCACCATAAAATTTACGGCTAATCGCTAATTTCTCATCACCGAGAATAAATTGGCGTACCGCACGTGGTGAACGTAACCAACCTTGTGGTTTAGGCGCATGGTCATGCTCACTGATTATTGCAAGTTCTTCTGCAAAACGTTGTTCAGCACTTAATTTAATAATGTCTTGTGGATTCATATCTTTACCATTTTACCAAGGTGTTTTCTTCTGCCATTCAGGATCAAAACCAGAACATGCCTCAGCAACTTTTAAATAATCAGCATAAGTTTCAGCTAATAACACTGGCGGTACATCTGCTAAATTCATTCCACTGTCACGCCAAGAACGTACATTCTTTTTCTCAAAACTGAGGTCGTACAATACAGCTGCAAGATTTTCCTCAGGCACATAACTGCCACTAAAACGAATCACCGCAGATAAACCAATT